>NZ_BAABCY010000016.1:0-201219 GCF_039539345.1 Snuella lapsa
CACGGTTTAAACCGAAATCAATGGCACAATGACTCCGAAATCGGTGGCACAAATCGAACTGAATTAGCCACCACCATATCATGCTATTGGCTGTGTGATATGGAATGGATTATTTATGCGTTTGGGTTTGGGTGTAATTTGTTAATAACTTGACTAATTATTAAATTAAAAACAAACAAAAAACTACTTTAAAAAAGTGTTTTTGAAGTTATTAGATTACTTTTAATAAAAATTGTTATCAATTATAAACGAATGAATTTTTATGAACATTGCAATATATGTATAAATTCAAAAACGAATTTACAGGATGGAATAACTTGTGGCTTAACTACCCAAAAACCTTCATTTGATGAAACATGCCCAGACATTAGATTTAATAAAGAATTTGAAAAAAAATTAGGGTTAATTCACATTGAAATAGAAAGACTTAAAAAAAGAAAAAGGTTAATCTACATTAAGTCATGTTTCTTTATGGTTTTAGGGTGCGGGTTAATGTTCGGAGCGAATTCATTAATGGAGATTACCCATAAGCCTAGTGTTTACGAATTCAAAATTAAATTAGCGATTATAGTAATAGGTTTTGCTTTAAGTAGCTTTGGATATAAAACTTTGCACCAATTCATTAAAAAAACAAAAAACTTTAAAGAGAAGAAAAATAAAATAGATTTATTGTTGAATAAATATCTAATTAAATATAGTTGCAATATAGATTTCGGTAAAAAATATCATGGAAATCAAGAAATAACATTCGAATTAAAAAGTGAAAACCACTTATTAAAAAACTCGAAAATCACCTATGAAATTAAGGATTATTTAGATTATGTCTTCTGAATGAAATTTAAAAAAGACGTTTAATCTTTTTCGGATTTCAATATTCTTTTAATTACTCTATATGCCCTTCTTAATTCTTTAAATTGAACTTTCATTAGCCAAATGTTTTACAACGGGAGACCTCGCAAAAGCCTCTTTCCTGAATAAAAGTAAGTGAATTAATTCAATTATATAGGCTGCAGCCCTTAAAAATTTTATGATTTGTAGTTTTAACTAAGTACGGTATATTCCGAAAAGGAGGTTAAAACATGCTGCCTATCCTGGCAACACACCATGTGATCAGGGAGTCCCGAAAAAACCATTGCATAAAACAAGACACCCCATAGTTGGCGAACCGACCCCATGAACGTTTAGTTATTGTGCACAGTATTTTTAATATTCAATTTTTAATGTTTTTCCTTCCAAAAACTTTCCTTTTGATTCGGAAATTTTTAGTTTTTGTTCAGCCGAAACCCCAATCGTTTCACCATCTTTTAACGTAACATTATAAGCTATAACATAATGAGCTAAATTAAACATCATTTCATTCAATTCTTCGATTGAGTTTTCTGAATCAACAATTTCCATTTCCATTTTACCAAAGTCAGCAAGTCCGTATGTATATACAGATTGTTTTCCGTTTTCTTTTCTTAAACCAAAATAAATCCAATTGTATAAAGGAAGATCTTCTTCGCTCATCATTTCCACATTCGCTTGATAAAAGTCCTTTTTTAGAACTAAAGTCCTACCTCCAATGTAAATTCCAATTGCTTTACTATTATTCATAACTGCAGAAGCAATTTTACTATATAACAAGTTTTCTTGAACTGGATTTTTTCCAGCATTCATAATTGATAAGACAATGTGTCCTTTATGTTTAGATGTTTCTTCAATTCCATTTTTCCAGAAATAATTGTATTCAGCTGTTCTTTCAACTTCTCCTTCTGGAATTGCAGCTGGAATATTAGCTATGGCAACATTGTAATCTCCAATTACTAATACAGCAGCTTTGTCATCAGCGTCATTATCATTCACTTTTAGTTTCCATTTTGTTTTTAACTCATTTACAGTCCCTTTTAAGTCAAATGAATTTGGGTCTTCTAAAAGAATCATTCCTAAAATTGCTGAATTCGTGTTAGATTCAGTCTTTTTCTCCTTTTTTAAAAAACTAAATAATCCCATTGATAGAATCCGATTAATATTATGGTTAGTGATTTTCTCATATTGTGCTGAACGTTCTGTATAAAATGTCGTAGCCATCACGAAGGGTGGCTATGCACTATACACATCTTTGTTGTAAAATATTTTTTATTCATCAAACAGTCCACGAGCAGTAAATACCCCTTTTTTCTTTTCGTTAAATAACTTTTCTATACTTTCTCCATTCAGTCCTTTCCAAGTTCCGTTTTTTGTTTTTTCTATTGGGTCATATTGATATTTCTGATGATAGAAATAACCTTTTTCTTTGTTTAAAGAAATGTATAAAATCACGTTTTTATAGTTTTCAAACCCTGGTCGCCCATAATGGTCATAAGCAACAAATTCAATTGTGTCTGTTTTCAAGTCGTTAAAAACATTTTTCACAACCTTATATTTGTTTTTGAATCCATTATCCATAACGTAGCTCATTCTCCGAATTGTATCTCCAGTTATTGAGTTGATTTCAATTCGAGTATTATTTTCATTTGGGTCGATTTCAATTACAGATATTTTTTCTCCGATAAAAGCATAAAGATTTACAGAATCATGACCTATTTTAAATTCCGATTCTTGTCCGACTTTAGTTGATTTACAACTAATCAGCATTATTAAAATTCCTAAAATCAGAATTATGTATTTTGTTCTAGCGTTCAATTCTTGTCAAATATTTGGCAACGGAAGACCTCGCAAAAAGCCTCTTACCTGAATAAAAATAAGAGAATTAATTCAATCATATAACTTATAAGCGCTTAAAGTTTTAAGATTTGTAGTTTTAACTAAGTACGGTATACTTCGAAAAGGCGGCTAAAACATGTAGTCTATCCCGGCAACACACCACATCCAGGGAGTCCCGAAAAAACCATTGCACAAAACAAGACAACCCTTCGATTGCACTTAGGACAGGCTCGGTGTTCATATTTGGCCGTACCGACCATACGAACACTTAGTTATTTTACAAAGTTTTTATTCATTTTTCCATTGTTCCAAGTCATCTACAGGATTTGGTAATCTACCATCTAACCATTTCATTAACGTTCCAGGTTTAAATTCCTTATCTTTTGTCTCAATTACCCAAGATAAGTAATCTTCTGGTCCGCCATTCATATAAGGTGCAGGTGACACAGGATAAAAAGCAGTTGGTAATCTTTCATTTATAGAAAGATAATTTACTATACATCCTAATTCTTGAACTACATTCCAAGCTAATTCATTTGTTATGTCAAGTTGAAACTTAACCCACCAAAACCCTGTATCATCAGAGCCGAATGAAATCGGTTTTATCATTGATGGAATTCTTTCAAGATATTGTATTAATGTCTTAAATGCCCTTTCATCTAATTTCATATTTCAACCAACGTGTTCTTTCGCAAACAAAATTCACCTTTTAATTTACATATTATTAAATCCCCAAATGTCAAATCCGTTCTTTCATTTTTCGTTGGGAGGAATGAGTTCTCAAATGGTGTTTTAACTTTTGGGAAAATCCATTTGATTATTCGAGCGACAATCCAAAAGGGTAAAGTCAGAAGTCCAATTAAGGCATCACTTCCATTAAAAAGTTCTACTTCACTTTCAAAATATTCACTATAATCAAATTTCTCGAAATTCAGATTGTGTTTTTTAACAAACTCTTCTAGCAGGAAATAATTATCATCTCCCCAAAGTCCTAAATCTTCCGCAATTTTAGTATTTAATCCGTTTACATTTTCCCCAGAAGCATTTTCAAGGTAATCTTTAATTTCTATATATGTCCTTCTTAATTCTTTAAATTGAACTTTCATTAGTCAAATGTTTTACAACGGGAGACCTCGCAAAAAGCCTCTTTCCTGAATAAAAGTAAGTGAATTAATTCAAATATGTAGCTATAAGCCCTTAAAATTTTAAGATTTGTAGTTTTAGCTAAAATTGAGACCTATAAAACCAAAAAATTAATAACAGTCTCGGAAGCTTTCGGGATCATTTTTTAACCAAAAGGTAAAAATGCGATGCGTTGAGCTAATTAAAACAAAACGAGCAAAATCGGAAGATGGCATTTAAAAAGGCTTAGTGCACAACAGCACTTTACCCCCAATACCGAGCCTTAAAACGGCTTGGTTCGGGATTCCTCCACCTTTCCTTCACCTTTCCTTCATATCTCCTTCACCTTTACTCCATATTAAAGGCATGGTAATGCACCATAAGTCACCCCATAGACGAACACTACAAGAACAAATAAAAACTTAAAACACCTCCTAAACCCAAAACAAGCCCCCCTTTACTTTCCAAAACACCTCCCTGCTTTAGGCCACAAAAAAAGCCTCTATCTTAAAAAGATAAAGGCTTTTGTACTGAAGGCGGGACTTGAACCCGCACGGCCATAATGGCCATTGGATTTTAAGTCCAACGTGTCTACCAATTCCACCACTTCAGCATACTTCGATTGCGCTCAGCACATCGACTTGGTATATTTTAGAAAGTTTCAGAGCGAAAGACGGGATTTGAACCCGCGACCCTCACCTTGGCAAGGTGATGCTCTACCCCTGAGCTACTTTCGCAGTATTGTTAAGAACCTAACCGCTTAAAGCGGCCTGCAATCTGTTATTGCGGTTGCAAATTTAGTATAAATCTTCGAATTCCAAAGCCTTTTTAAAAAAATAATTGAATTTATTTTTAAGCCTGTTTTTTCTTAACAAGCATGCGCTTAATCTCATTTAATTTCATCAAGGCCTCTACCGGTGTAAGTGTATCTATTTCAATATCTAATATTTCCTCCTTGATGTTTTCCAACAACGGATCGTCAAGATTAAAAAAGCTCAACTGCATTTCATCTTTTATCGACTTAACACTATCCGTAAGCTCTTCACTAGAATGCGAACGTTCCAATTTCTTTAAAATTTTGTTTGCCCGATGCAAAACCTGCTGTGGCATACCAGCCATTTTTGCTACATGGATTCCAAAACTATGCTCACTACCCCCTTCAACCAGCTTTCTTAAAAACAACACATTATCCTTTAATTCCTTTACCGAAACATTAAAGTTTTTAATACGCCCAAAAGTTTCGGTCATTTCATTAAGCTCATGATAATGCGTGGCAAATAAGGTTTTAGGTTTAGACGGGTGTTCATGCAAGTATTCGCTAATGGCCCAAGCTATGGAAATACCATCATACGTACTCGTGCCACGACCAATCTCATCCAATAAAACCAAGCTTCTGTCCGAAATATTATTTAAAATAGAAGCCGTCTCGTTCATCTCTACCATAAAAGTCGATTCGCCCATAGAAATATTGTCACTAGCCCCTACTCGTGTAAATATTTTATCAACCAAACCAATACGCGCCTCCTGGGCAGGCACAAAACTCCCTATTTGCGCTAACAATACAATAAGAGCTGTTTGACGCAAGATGGCCGATTTACCAGACATATTAGGTCCCGTAATCATGATGATTTGCTGGGTCGTTCTATCTAAAAACACGTTGTTGGTAATATAAGCCTCACCCAATGGCAATTGCTTTTCAATAACCGGATGACGACCTTCTTTAATATCCAAGTCGTACGAATCATCTATAGTTGGATACACGTAATTATTATCATTGGCCAATTGCGCAAAACCGCACAAGCAATCCAACTGCCCTATTAAATGCGCATTCTTTTGTACCGGTTTAATGTATTGATTAAGCCAAACCACCAAATCGGCAAACAATTGTTGCTCTATCTCCAAAATACGATCCTCAGCTCCCAGTATTTTTGCCTCATACTCTTTAAGCTCTTCCGTAATATAGCGTTCGGCACTCACCAATGTTTGCTTACGTATCCACTCGGCTGGCACTTTGTCCTTATGCGTATTACGCACCTCGATATAATACCCAAACACATTATTAGATGCTATCTTAAGGGACGTAATACCCGTACGCTCACTTTCGCGCTCCAACATCGCATCCAAATAATCTTTCCCAGATTTTGAAAGCCCTCGAAGCTCATCCAATTCCGAAGAAAAACCAGGCGCTATACTATTCCCCTTCAACACATTTACCGGAGCATCCTCATTAAGCATCTGTTTTACTTTCTCCCGAAGAGTCTCGCAACTTTGCAAATTATCGCCAATAGCTCTTAAAGAAGCATTATCACAATTAGAAGCCAAGGCCTTAATAGGCACGATAGCCTCCAATGAATTTTTAAGTTGAATAACCTCGCGCGGACTTACCTTTCCCGTAGCAACCTTAGAAATTAACCGTTCCAGATCACCTATATGCGTCACATGGTTTTGTATCTTTTGATGCGTGGTTATATCCTTTGTTAAAAAATCAACCACCTCATGGCGCTGTTTTATTTTATCCAAATTCTTTAGGGGCAGGGCCAACCACCGCTTTAACAAGCGTCCCCCCATAGGAGAAATAGTCTTGTCGATAACCTGTAACAGCGTTACTGCATTATGGTTGGTTGAATTGTACAGTTCAAGATTGCGAATCGTAAACTTATCCATCCACACATAATCATCCTCAGCAATTCTGGATATAGACGTAATGTGCTGTAGCTTATGATGCTGTGTTTCCGACAAATAATGTAAAATAGACCCCGAAGCAATAATACCTTCATACAAATGCTCAACCCCAAAACCCTTAAGCGTTTTAGTATCAAAATGCTTTAGCAGTGTTTCGTAAGCATAATCGGTTTGATATACCCAATCCTCCAGATAAAAAGTATGATAACCATCCCCAAACGTATCGTTAAAAACCGTACGCTTTTGTTTGGACACCAATACCTCACTCGGACTAAAATTCTGCAACAACTTATCAATATACTCGGCATTCCCTTGCGACGTTAAAAACTCTCCCGTTGAAATGTCTAAAAATGAAATCCCAATATGCTTTTTATCAAAATAAACCGAACATAAAAAATTATTGGACTTCGAGACCAATACCTCATCGTTTAAAGCGACTCCCGGAGTTACCAATTCGGTTACCCCCCGTTTTACGATCTTTTTCGTTAGCTTAGGATCCTCCAACTGGTCACAAATAGCCACACGCTCGCCCGCCTTTACCAACTTAGGCAAATAGGTATTTAATGAGTGATGTGGGAAGCCGGCCAAGGCCGTTTCACTTTCACTACCTGAGCCACGCTTGGTTAAGATAATCCCCAAAATACCTGCCGCTTTTACAGCATCCTCTCCAAAGGTCTCATAAAAATCGCCCACACGAAATAACAATAAGGCATCAGGGTATTTTGCTTTAATCGTATTATACTGCTTCATTAAAGGCGTTTCCTTTTTCGTTTTTTTAGCCAAGGGTCAAGAAATTTTTATGTTATTTTTGCAACTATTAGCAAGGGTTGCTAAAATACCATTATTTTGACCCTTTTTGAAATAGCCCACATAGAAGTTATCTACAATTACAAGTAGATTTTTAACAAAATACACATGCGTAAACTAAAGAACAGCGAATTAGACCGATTAAGCATCGAAGACTTTAAAAGCACAAATAAGACCCCTTTAATTATTGTCCTAGACAATATACGCAGCCTCAACAACATTGGTTCCGTTTTTAGAACCAGTGATGCCTTTTTAATCGAAAAGATCTATTTGTGCGGTATCACCGCTACCCCACCACACAAAGACATTCACAAAACCGCTTTGGGCAGTACCGAAACCGTTGCCTGGGAGTATGTAAAGGACACCTTGTCGCTAGTTGAAAAATTAAAAGCCCAAGACATAAAAGTTTGCGCCATCGAGCAAGCCGAAAACGCTACGATGCTCAACGACTTTGCCCCAGCCCCCAACACAAAATACGCACTGGTATTTGGCAACGAAGTAAAAGGAGTCGCCCAAGAAGTTGTTAGCAGCAGCGATACAGTAATAGAAATTCCGCAGTACGGCACCAAACACTCACTAAACATTTCGGTAAGTGCTGGCGTAGTGATATGGGATGTATTCAGTAAGTTAAAAGCTCATAAAAAATAGGTGGCAAAAAAAGTAAAGAAACCTTGGCCCACCAAAGATGCCATGACCCAGATTTATGATATAAAACTCTGGGGCGGCAACAATTTCGATTTTTATTCGGGAGAAGGCTCACATAACCCAGAAATTATAAGCCCTTATTTAGAACAAGTCACGTTATTTTTAAAGTCTTTTGACGAACCCATAACAGTTTGCGATCTAGGCTGTGGCGATTTTAATATTGGCAAACATTTAGTGCCCTATACAAAACAATATATTGCTGTTGACATTGTTGAAAAGTTAATCGACAGAAATAAAGAACGATACACAGCGCCTAACTTGGAATTCCACTGTCTCGATATTTCGAAAGACAAACTGCCTTCAGCAGATTGCATTATACTTAGGCAAGTATTACAACACTTATCCAACACTGAAATACAGGAGATAATTAAAAAAATAGCTACTTATAAATACATTATTCTAACAGAACATATACCTATAAACGACTTTATCCCTAACAAGGATATTATTTCTGGTCAAGGCATTAGAATAAAACAAAACAGTGGTGTTAATATTTTAGAAGCCCCTTTTAATCTTAAAATTAAAGAAGAAAAAACGCTAGACGAAATGTTTCTTGAAGACAGCAAAGGACGAATCACAACAATACTTTATAGATTATTTTAAAGTCTAGCAACCAAAATTTCTTTTTTTAACGTCAAACTTCTAACTTTAAATTTTCGCTATTTTATCAGAATATATTAACTGTTTGTCAGAAAACCTATAGAAAAAGAAAGTTGTCATTTTAAATTGGCTAACTGAATCAATACAAAAGCCATGAAAAAAACATTTTTTACCCTAACATGCATCTTTCTTTTAGTTAAAGTTCATTTTTGTTTAGCTCAAAACGCCAAAAACTCCATCCACACTTGGAACTTCATTGAGAAATTCTTAGTTAATGACTACTATACCGTAAGCAAATTTAGTGATGACATTAAAATTGGGCTTTCAGGTAACTATACAAAACAAGACTCCGTTTTTGTAGACCAGCTCGTAAATGATTTAAAAATAATAATCCAATCGACAGATATCAATCTTGTTTCAAACAACCAAAATTTTTCATTAACGATTAATGGCGATGACAAAAGAATGAGACTTTTCGATCAAGGAATTAAACGAGGTGGAGGTTTTAGCATGGATCATTTTAATGGTAAAATAGGTGAATTAAGAGTTAAACTAAATTTTAAAGACACTATCCCTCAACACATAAGAAATAAAGCGATACAATTTCACATAGTTAGACAACTAATACCAATAACCAAACTGTATTTTGACGCTATTGATAGTCCTAAAAAAAGAAGTGAGTACCCAAAGAACAATATAAATTCCGACGGTATATTTTCACATTCAAATTACAAAGACTCCCACTTTAATAGCTTTGACAAAAACATTATAAAAACCGTTTACTCCAAAAACTTCTATTTTAATTTCTATAAGGAAAACCCCATTATGCTATTTAAATATGCGCAAAGAACCTTATTAAAAAGTGCACAGGGTGCAATAACCCCAAGCAACCTACCAACCAACCTTGGCTCAATTGCATTAATCGTTTACACCACATTAATGATGGCGCTCTATAATTTTAAAAAAGAACACTTTAATTGGCTTAAAATATGCTTGAATGGCATTGTGCTATCGGTTACTTTATTTATCCTCTCAATAGACGAACTCATATACATAAGCAAATACAAAGAGCTTATAGCTCCATCCGCATTATCAATCTTCTTATTTCTGTACATCAGCTTATGCGGAATTTTCTCTGCAAGCATTTATTTCTTGATGACAAAGATTATATCTTTTAAAAAAAATGAAATAAAATCTACTTATGTCTTTCAATTTTTATCAATATTTATAAGTGGTTTAATTGGTATCTATTTACTGAAGGCGTCACTTCAAATTTCCGTTAATTATAGAAACCTTTTAATTATTTATATTTTTCTATTAGCTACAATTGAGGTTAGCATTAATTTCATAACCAACAGATCTAACAAAAAACTAAAAGAAAAGGAGCTACAACTAACCAAAATGGAAGCACTTAAAACTAAAGCAGAACTCCAAGCCATACAATCTAGAATAAACCCTCATTTTTTATATAATTCACTAAATTCAATTGCTTCATTGGCCATTAACAACCCTAACAAAACAAGAACAATGGCTCTATCTTTATCAGAATTTTGTCGATTTGCAATAAATAAAAACAATGAACACAACATCTTAATCGAAGATGAAATTAAAATGGTAGGCTCTTACCTTGAAATTGAAAAAATTAGATTTGAAAATAGATTGAATTTTTCATTAAAAATAAATGAAGACGCTAAAAAGAAGTCAATTCCCAAATTTATAATTCAACCTTTAATAGAAAATGCTATTAAGTACGGTTTTAACAAAACATCTAATACATGTAATGTGCAATTAATTGTTGAAATAGAGAATAATGGGATTTTAATTGATGTAATAGACGATGGTTCCGATTTCCCAGAAACTCCTATTTGCGGATATGGATTACAAAGTATTTATGATAAATTAGAAATCTTATACGGCACTAAAGCTAAAATAAACTGGACAAACGCTCCAATTAAAAAAGTTAGCGTATGGATTCCCATTACAAACAGTTAAACATAAACATGGAAGAAATAAAATACAGAACACTAATAATTGATGACGAACATCCTGCCAGAGAATTTATTAAAGAATTATTACAAGCTTATTCAAATGACTTTCAAATAATTGGAGAAGCCACAAATGGCATTGAAGCTATCCAACTAATCAAAGCTCTTAATCCTGATGTAATTTTTCTTGACATACAAATGTCTGGTAAAAATGGTTTTGAAGTTTTACAGTCTTTAGACAATATTCCCATGGTTATTTTCTGCACTGCATTCGACAACTATGCTTTACAAGCGTTTGAAACCAACAGCATTGATTATCTTGTAAAACCAATAAACCCAATACGCTTTAAAAACGCGATAAAAAAGTTAAAAAACTTAAACAATCCAAAAGAACATAATAAAATAAAAAAACTAATTCAAACCTATATTTCAAAGCAAACTTCAAATCCACCTACTTCATTGCCCGTTAGAATAGGAGACAGAATTGTTTTTATTAAAATTGATGAAATAGCTTTTTTTAAAGCAAAAGACAAATATGTAGAAATACACAACTTAATGGGTAAGTCCTATATTCTTGACCAAAGTTTGATCATATTGGAACAAAAATTACCTGAACACTTTATAAGGGTACAACGGTCTTACATCATTAACACAAATAAAATTGTAGAGATAAAAAAATACGCGATAGGCAAATACATTTTACTCATGGACGATGTTTATAATACAAAAATAATTAGTGGGAAAAACTATTCTACAACTATTAATAACTTAACAAAAATATAAAAACAGCAAACTATTCCTTTTAGAGTTTACCCGAATTTTGTTACTCCCCTTAACCAAAGACCTCCCCCAATACCCACAAATAGTCTTCACGATTTTTAACAAAATCCCTATCAGTAATATCGATGATCTTCACCTCAACATCTGCCTGATTTTTTAAAAACTCGAGATATCCAGCATTGATCTTTTCAAGATAGTCATTGGCAATATCTTGTTCGTAATGACGCCCCCGGGCTTTTATGTTTGCCTGTAAACGCGCAGTACTTTGATATAAGAATACGTACAAATCCGGTTTTATAAGGTTTCTATGCATTAGATCAAAAAGCTTTCCATACAAATTAAACTCATCCTCAGACAACGTAACCTTAGAAAAAATTAGGGACTTAAACACATCGTAATCACTAATAATAAAATCCTTAAACATATCAAGCTGTAACAAATCCTCATGTATCTGCTGATAACGATCGGCCAAAAAAGACATTTCCAAAGGAAACGCATAGCGCTGCATATCTTCATAGAATTTTGGCAAGAAAGGATTGTCGGCAAAACGTTCCAAAATCAATGTCGCACTAAAATCATTAGCCATTTTCGTTGCCAAACTCGTTTTTCCCGCTCCTATATTCCCTTCAACAGCAATATATTTATACTTAGACAGATTATAACGACCCCTTGGACTATTAAGGTTCTGGGAAATGGGCTCCAAAACAGATGTATCCCCACAACTTGCCAATAATTCACTAACTGTTTTATGCAATATGGGATGTACCATATTAGGAACTATGTCGTGCAATGGCAACAACACAAATTGACGTTTGCTCATTTCGGGATGTGGCACCTCAAGGGTATCGGTCGAAATAATATCCTCTTCAGAAAATATAATATCCAAATCGACAGTACGGGCCTGATACCCCTCTACACCTTCTGCACGCACACGCCCCAAGGAAACTTCAATGGCTAAAAGTGCGTGCAATACTGCTTCAGGCTCCAAATCACTGTTCAAAACCAAACAAGCATTCAGGAAATCATCACCATCAAAACCAAATGCTGGTGATGCATAAACTTTCGAAATGGCCTTAACCGTTCCTATTTTAAAATGCATCGCCTCAACCGCTTTTTGGAGGTTTTGCAATTTATCCCCCTTATTACTCCCCAGGGCAATATAATATGTTCTTGATCGCTTCATAAGAAAAAGCAAATTACCGAAAAGTAAATGGTTTCCTTTATATTTACTAGGCGTATTTTTTAACAAATTGAATGATGCGGTTCAAACTCTTTGAGTACAAATATTTAAATTAAACAAACAATGAAATCTTCAAAACCATGCTCGCACTACCACCCCCGCTAGACATAAAACCAAATGAAATAAGCCAATGTCAAATCGAGTGTTTTTTCTGTGGCACAAAGAAAAAATGTATCGAGATTCTAATGAAAGTAAAATACTGTGGGGCTAGCGCACGAAGTACCTAAAGAAATTTATTTCTTGATTTCGAGGCAAATCTTAGAGCATTTAAATCTCAATTATCAAGTAAAACAATTACAGCTTCCTTATTCACTACCCAACCAAAACATTTAATATATTTAAACAACAAGACCATATGACTTCAAAAGACAAACTAGCCGCCCAACGTATCTATATCCTTTTAGGAGCCTTGTTTATTACATCGCTTGTGGTATCCAACCTCATCTTTCAAAAATTCTTCTTTTGGTATCCTATTGACGTATCGGTTTTTGGGAGCAAACTCTTTGTTGTTTCGGTTGGCATACTCCCTTACCCTATTACTTTCCTAATTACCGACCTCATTAGTGAAATTTATGGAAAAAAGCGGGCTAACGATATTGTTGTCACAGGTATTTTTGCCTCCCTTTTCTCTGTATTGATCGTATATGTAGCCGATATTGTACCTGCCTTCCCCGATTCGCCTATAAACGACACCACTTTTACAAACGTTTTTGGACGTACCATTTTAGCTGTAGGCGCGAGTATGACAGCTTATTTATTTGCACAGTTTATAGACATTCGTATTTATCATTTCTGGAAACATTTAACCCAAGGCAAACACTTATGGCTACGCAACAATTTCTCCACTTGGCTTTCGCAATTTGTCGACACGTTTTCTGTTGTATTTCTACTATGCGCATTCGAAGTACTTCCCTGGAGCAGCTTTAAAGGGCTTTTGCTTAGCGGCTTCATCTTTAAAGTATTGGTAGCCTTATGCGACACGCCTTTTTTATATTTAGGCGTCTTTCTTTTTAAAAAGCGTTTCAAGCTAAAACGAAATGAAGAAATCAACCTAATCACTTAATTTTAATAAATCTTAACAATAAAGACAGATAACATTTCATCTTTTAGCATCATTTTTGCGTATATATGTAATAAAACCAAATCATGAAAAAAGCTTTAAAAATTACAGGTATTACACTACTAATAATTATCGCTCTTTTAATCGCCCTCCCACTAGCCTTTAAGTCACAAATTAAGGATATGGTTAAGCGCTTTATAAACGACAACCTTAATGCACATGTAGAATTTAGTGATGTAAGCCTTAGCTTTATAAAGAACTTCCCCCAAGCACATATTGGTGTTAATGATCTCGTAATAACCAATTTTGAACCCTTTAAAGACGAAATCCTTACCTCTGTTAAGAACATAGCTTTTACCATGTCTGTTAAAGAATTATTTAAAACAGCAAACGAAGGGCCATTAACCGTTAATGCCATTTATGTAAATGAAGCTATTTTAAACTTAAAAACCGACAAGAACGGAAATGTTAATTACGACATCGCCAAACCTTCCGAAGACACCCCTTCCAAAACCAACGAAAACAGTTTTTCATTCGACATTCAAGATTACAAAATAATCAATAGCAGCCTAAGCTATAATGATGCTAGTTCCAAGATGAACATGTACATCTCAAATTTAAACCATCAAGGCAAAGGCACCTTTTCTGCCGACATCTCAGAATTGGATACGAGTACCGAAGCACTGGTAAGCTTTAGCATGGACAGCACCAATTACCTTAACAACAACAGTATTAAACTAGACGCAGTCATAGGACTCGACTTAAACAACAACAAATACACCTTTAAAGACAACAAAGGTTTTGTCAATCAATTACCCATCGAATTTTCAGGCTATGTACAATCACTGGATAACGGACAAAATATTGACATTACTTTCGAAAACCCCGAATCTGACTTTAAAAACTTTTTAGCCCTCATCCCGGAAAACTACTCTAAAAATATTGAAGATGTAGAAACTACTGGCGACTTTAAAGTAAAAGGCATCGTTAAAGGCATGGTAACAGAAAAAACCATTCCTACTATAGATATCGCAATTTCATCAAACAATGCATCATTTAAATACCCCAAACTCCCCAAACGTGTCGACAATATCGTAATCAATACCCAGATAAAAAACACCTCTGGCAAACCAGATGACACCTATATAGACCTAAAAACCTTAAACTTTAAAATAGATGAAGACGTTTTCAAGGCTTCTGCCACTTTAAGTAACCTAACCAAGAACATGTTGGTCAATGCAAATATTGACGGTATTCTAAACCTGGAGAATATTGCCAAAGTATACCCTATTGAGTTAGACACCCCTTTAAGTGGCATTTTAAAAGCCAAACTCAATACAGCTTTCGACATGAATGCTATTGAGACCAACACCTACGCTCGCATAAAGAACAATGGTTCTCTAGACATCAGCAATTTTATATTCTCTTCAGAAGACATTGTAAATCCCATCCATATTTCACAAGCAAATATGACCTTTAACCCCGGAACAATAAACCTAAATAATTTCAAGGCTAAAACAGGGGACAGTGATTTAAACGCTACTGGAACGATCCAGAATCTATTAGGGTTCCTGTTAAGCGACAACACCTTACAAGGTAACTTTACGCTCTCATCAAACTTGTTTAAGGTAAGTGATTTTATGACCGAATCGGAAACTTCCGCGAACGATAAAACGGCTACTACCGAAGCCTTAAAAATCCCGAAATTTCTTGATTGCACCATAAATGCAAGTGCCCAAACCGTTGTTTACGACAACTTAAACCTAAAAGACGTAAAAGGCACACTTATTTTAAAAGACCAACAAGCTACATTAAAAGACATGTCGTCAAGTATATTTAACGGAAAACTGGCCGTTAATGGTATTGTTTCCACACAAACCGAAACACCCAGTTTTCAAATGAACCTGGGAGCTGATGGTTTTGATATCTCCGAATCCTTTACAGGAATGGCACTACTTCAAAATCTAGCACCCATTGCCAAATTACTACAAGGCAAACTAAACACAAACATCGGGTTATCCGGCAATCTGGATAATGAATTTACACCCCAGCTCAACTCCCTTTCTGGTAACGCAATTGCCGAATTACTGGCTACAAAAATTAGCCCAGACCAAACCGCATTATTTTCGAAACTAGAAGGCGCATTAAACTTTGTCGATTTCAACAAATTAGACCTCAAAGATTTAAAAACCAAATTCGAGTTTAATAATGGACAGGTAAGCGTAAAGCCGTTTCAAGTAAAATATCAAGATATCACAATTGACATTTCGGGCTCTCACGGATTTGACAAAAAATTAAATTACAATGCCGTTTTTAACGTACCTGCCAAATACCTTGGCAATGAAGTAAATCAATTAATTGCTAAAATAGACAGCGAAGAAACAAATAAAATAAGCATACCTATAACCGCCAACATTAGTGGTTCGTTAACGACCCCCAATGTTAAAACAGACCTGACAAACAGCGTTTCCAACCTAACCAAACAACTGGTTGAAATTCAAAAGCAAAAACTCCTTAACCAAGGCAAGGATAAAGTAAAAAACATGCTCGGTGATCTTATAGGCAGCAACCAATCGAAATCGGATTCACTTAAAAAGCAACAAAACACCAATGTAAAAGACATCGTATCCGGTATTTTTGGATCAACCCAAACAAAGACAGATTCCATTAGTGTTAATACGCCAAAAACAGACTCTACGAACACCAAATCCGATCAAACAAAAGAAACTGTTAAAAATGTACTTGGTGGATTATTGGGCAAAACAAAAAAAACAAAGGACACAGTCAACTAACGTAGTCACATCCTAAAAATAAAGTCCCGGGGTTTTTCTAGTTATTATTAATAAAAAAGCTTATCTTGTAAAAAGTACTACTTATATAAATATAACTTACGGTCATTAAAATTTCGAGAAACGTCTCCTTAAAGCAAAGCCTCTTAGCTAACTGCTTCTTATTAAGGATACTGTCATCGCTTTTATCTATTTACGAACACGATGACAACTCAACGTAAAGTGATTACTGTTTGAATATAACTCTAAACTATGTACTATGTGTTTGGGATAATCCCACAACACCAATTAATTAATTTAAATTATTTATGTTAAAAATTATTGTAAAAGAAGGCGAAAATATTGAACGTGCCTTAAAACGTTACAAAAGAAAACACAGAAACATTAAAGTCATGCAAAACTTAAGGGACGGACAGTTCTTTACTAAACCTTCTGTTAAAAGACGTCGTGAAATCCAAAAAGCATCGTACATTCAAAGCCTAAGAGATCAAGAAGACATATAATATAAAATCCCCTACTTACAAGATGTTGTGAGTGGGGGTTAATTTATAGAAATGGCAACAACCAAGCCTTCATTAGCACGAATGTTAAAAACAGTATTATCCTCAAATATCAAGTATTGCCCCTTAACACCAACGAGAGTTCCTGTATAACTTTGCTCTTTCTCTATATTAAGACTTTTTGGTTTTAACGGGTACTGCTGAACGGGAAACTCTAAATTTGTTTCCATATTGTTTTCTATAAAATAGTCGGTTACCTCATCTGGCAAATATGCTTTTAAGCGTTCACGCCACACCACAAGATCCTCATCTTCAATATCATTTTTAAGCATTTTACGCCAATTGGTTTTATCAGACACATGATCCTTTAAGGCTACTTCGGTAATACCCGCCAAATAACGATTGGGCACCTCAACAATTTCTATGGCTTCGTGTGCACCTTGGTCGATCCAACGTGTTGGCACTTGGCTTTTACGCGTTACCCCCACCTTTACATTACTGGAATTAGCCAAATAGACAATATGAGGCTGTAGCTGCACCTGCTTTTCAAAAGCCAGATCGCGATCTTCCTTATCCAAATGCGCCGTGCTTAATTCGGGACGCATTACCCAATCGGCTGCTTGGGGCACATCATAAAAACAGCTTTTACAAAACCCCTGCCTATAAATAGGCTTATCCAATTCGCAGTTTAAGCATTGGTATTTAACAAATTGAATGCTAATGTTTTTACCTAGCAACTGATTCATATTTAAAAAGTCATTTTCGAACACTAAATAATATTGAATTGGCTGCGAAAATTCGCTTTCCATTTTTGTTAAAACACCTTGGTAGGTCATAAAAAAAAGTATTATTTTTAAAAAATTAAAGATAATACAAATATGCCAATTACCTTAGTAAATTCTGTTGCTTCTTGGTTTCTAAAAAAACGCTTTCATCAAATCGATTTGTTTTTAAAATACCCCAATGAAGTACAGAATGAACTCCTGCTAAACCTCATTGACATTGCTAAAGACACCCATATTGGGAAACAATACGATTTTGCTTCAATAACCAACTACAGGACATTCGCCGAACGTATTCCCGTTACAAATTACGAGGGCTACCAAAGTCTTATTGAGCGCTCCCGATTAGGTGAAAACAATATTTTTTGGCCCAGTCCCATAAAATGGTTTGCCAAATCCAGTGGCACTACAAATGCGAAAAGTAAATTCATACCCGTTAGTATCGAATCGTTAGAGGATTGCCATTATGCTGCCAGTAAGGATTTATTGTGTATGTACTTAAACAACAATGAGGATTCACAGCTATTTACGGGCAAAAGTTTAAGATTAGGAGGCAGCAAAGAGCTTTACAGGGAAAACGGCACCGTGTTTGGCGACCTATCGGCTATTTTAATAGACAACATGCCTTTTTGGGCCGAGTTTAGCAGCACACCTAGCAACAAAGTTTCTTTAATGAGCGATTGGGAACACAAAATGCAAGCGATTGTAGATGAAACCATTAAAGAAAATGTAACGAGTTTGGCCGGCGTTCCTTCGTGGATGCTGGTCTTGCTTAATCAGGTATTAGAGACTACTGGTAAACAAAGTCTATTTGATGTGTGGCCCAACCTAGAGGTCTATTTTCATGGTGGAGTGAGCTTTACCCCATATAAGGATCAATATAAAAAAATACTTCCCAAACCAGATTTTAGGTACTACGAGATTTACAATGCCTCGGAAGGTTTTTTTGCCATTCAGGACAGGAACAATTCCGGTGAACTCTTACTCATGTTGGATTATGGTATTTTTTATGAATTTATTCCTATGGACAATTACGGCACTCCAGAGGAAAAAATTATCCCTCTTAGCGAGGTTAAGATCAATAAAAACTATGCTATGGTCATCACAACCAATGCAGGACTTTGGCGCTATAAAATTGGAGATACTGTTCGATTCACCTCAACCAACCCATACCGCATAAAAGTTTCTGGACGTACCAAGCATCATATTAATGTATTCGGAGAGGAGCTCATTATTGAAAATGCCGAAGAAGCCTTGAAAAAAGTTTGCAAGCGCACCAAATCGGAAATAGTAGACTATACAGCTGCCCCCATCTTTATGGATGGTAAAGAAAAAGGCGCCCACGAATGGCTTATTGAGTTCAAAACACCTCCTAAAGACATAGATTACTTCAATGAATTATTCGATAATGCATTAAAAGCGTTAAACTCCGATTATGAAGCTAAACGCTATAACAACCTAACACTCAACAAGCCCAAGATCCATATGGCACGCAAACACTTGTTTTACGACTGGTTAAAAGCAAACAACAAGCTTGGGGGACAACACAAAATACCAAGACTTTCCAACACGCGCGACTATATAAATGACTTGCTTCGTTTAAATTACTAAAAGCACCAATATTATCGACAAAATGTAGTGGGCTTCGTTTTTAAACGAGTTTATTGGGCTATTATCTAAAAGCCCAATTTATACTTTGCACAGTCTTTAATTAAGTCTATTTTTGATCAAGTTCTAAAGCCAACTTGACTTATAAATAGTCATACTCTCAAAGTTTATTTATAAAACAAATTGATAAAGATTTAGAACAGCATTAAAAGATAAAATATCCATAATGCCTATTATTAATTAACATATCCATAGAACAAAAAAACCACGCAATTGCGTGGTTTTTTTATATCACAAAACAATCTTTTAAGATACTGCTTTAAGTTTCTTTAAGGTTGTTTTTGTTAACTTCTCCTCTGCATAGGCCTTGGTTACATTCAATTTCTTGTCTTCGCTACTTGGCAACTCGAACATAGCATCGGTTAAAATCTCTTCACATAAAGAGCGTAAGCCTCTAGCGCCTAGTTTATACTCAATTGCCTTATCTACAATAAATCCTAAAGCACCGTCAGTGATAGCAAAGTCTATTTCGTCCATTGCAAACAACTTTTTATATTGTTTAATGATAGCATTTTTAGGCTCTGTTAAAATAGCTCTTAACGTATCGGCATCTAATGGATCCATATAGGTTAGTACGGGTAATCGTCCTATAATCTCAGGAATCAAACCAAAATCCTTTAGATCCTTTGGTATGATGTATTGTAATAAATTTTCTTGATCTACTACCTCATCTGAAATGGAAGCACTATAACCAACTGCCTGCATATTTAAGCGTTTGGATATAACACGTTCTATCCCATCAAAAGCTCCACCGGCTATAAACAAAATATTCTCTGTGTTCACTTCTATAAACTTTTGATCGGGATGTTTACGCCCTCCTTTAGGCGGTACATTTACTACGGTCCCTTCCAATAGTTTTAATAAAGCTTGCTGCACACCTTCTCCAGATACATCGCGTGTAATGGATGGATTATCACTTTTACGGGCTATTTTATCTATTTCATCAATAAATACAATACCCTTTTCAGCTTTATTTAAATTATAGTCCGCTGCTTGCAACAAGCGTGTTAAAATACTTTCTACATCTTCACCAACATAACCAGCTTCGGTCAATACGGTTGCATCTACAATAGCCAAAGGCACATTAAGCATTCTCGCAATGGTTTTGGCCATTAAGGTTTTACCTGTTCCTGTTTGTCCAACCATAATGATATTACTCTTCTGTATATCAATATCGTCGTTTGAAGCAGGCTGTAATAACCTTTTATAATGATTATAAACTGCAACCGACATAACCTTCTTGGTCATATCCTGTCCGATAATGTACTCGTCAAGAAATTCCTTGATTTGAATTGGTTTTCGAAGTTTGAGTTCTGCTGACAGATCATGAGTGTCACTTTGTTTTGACTCTTCGATAACAATACCATGTGCTTGTTCAATACACCTATCGCATATATGTGCATCCAATCCAGCTATCAATAAGTTCGTTTCTGGTTTTTTTCTACCACAGAACGAGCATTCTAATTCTTCCTTTGCCATTAATTATTTATTTTTCTAAAAAAATAAATCATCATAAATCCCTCTATAACAATTTACTAAATTTACAATTTTTAATTTTAATTGCGGGTTAAAATCTCATCAATCATACCATATTCCTTTGCTTTATCAGCCTTCATCCAGTAATCACGATCACTATCTTGATATATTTTATCGTAATCCTGTCCAGTATGGTTGCTTATAATTTTATAAAGCTCTTCTTTTAAAATCAAAATTTCCCTAGCAGTAATCTCTATGTCACTAGCCTGTCCCTGAGCTCCTCCAAGAGGCTGATGTATCATAACACGAGAATGTGTTAAACCACTACGTTTCCCTTTAGCTCCAGCACACAACAGTACAGCTCCCATAGATGCCGCCATTCCTGTACATATAGTTGCCACGTCTGGCTTTATAAACTGCATGGTATCATAAATACCCAATCCGGCATATACACTACCACCTGGTGAATTAATATAAATTTGAATGTCTTTAGACGAGTCGGTGCTCTCTAAAAACAATAACTGTGCTTGGATGATATTTGCCACTTGATCGTTAATGGCCGTTCCCATAAAAATAATACGATCCATCATTAAACGAGAGAATACATCAAAAATAGCAACATTTAATTGACGTTCTTCAATAATATTTGGCGTAAGACTGGTAGGGTACATACTGCTCATAATTTTATTATAATATGTACTGCTAATGCCTTGGTCTTTTATAGCGAATTTTTCAAATTCTTTAGCGTAATCCATAATACTCTATTAGTTAAGTTGTTAGCCGAAAAACAGATCTTTTAATTAACGTTAAACTTAAATATTTAGTGTTCAAAAGGCCTGAATTCATTAATAAATTAGGCGCTACAACTTATTCGTTATAGCGCCTAAATATACGTAATTATTATTTTATAAAAAGCCTTGATTATTTATCGCCATAAACTTCTTTTACAAAGTCTTCGTAGCTCAACTCTTTAACTTTAATATTAGCTTTTTCTTTATAAAGCTCCAATAATTTCTGGCTGATAAGCTGCTCTGATATACGACGTGCTTCATCTTGATTGGACAATACTCTTGCAGCAATGTCGTCCAATTCCTTATCTGAAGGATCTAATTGACCAAACTGTGCCATTTGCGCCTTAATCATTTCTCTGGCATGCCCTTTAATATCGTCTATCGTCACCTGAATATCATTATCGGTAATTAATTTACCTTCGATCAATTGATAACGTAAGCTTTTTTCAGATTTCTCAAATTCTTCTTTAGCTTGGTCACTATCTAATGGTTGTTCTCCTGCTGTTTGCAACCATTTTTGTAAAAACTCTACTGGTAAATCAAACTTGGTGTTTTCAACCAAGTACTCGGTCACATCGTTTAACAACTTTTGGTCTGCTTGCTGGACAAATTGTTTTTCGGCGTCTTCTTTTATTTTAGCTTTTAGTTCGGTAACCGACTTAACGATATCTTTACCAAAAAGCTTATCAAATAATTCTTGATCTAAATCTGCCAGCTCACGTTTATTTATTTCCGTAATAGCAAATGTTACTTCAATATCCAATCCGTGTGCCTCATCATGACCAACTTTTAATGCATGCATTAACTCATGGTCATCTTTATACAAGCCCTTTGTATTTAAAACGATAACATCTCCAACTTTAGCTCCTACAAATTGCTTAGCAGTCGCTTTTCCTTTAAATTTATCTAAAGTTAAAGTTACTGTATTATCAATTTCCTTTTCTTCGTTTTTATATGTTCCTGTGATCTCACTATTATTTTCAACCACATCTTGAGATACTAACTTTCCATATTGCTTTTGGATACGTTCTATTTGCTCATCGATCATCTTGTCGTCTGCAACAATATTGTAGCGTGTTATAGCTTTCTTTCCATTAAGCTCAACTTCAAATTCTGGCGCTAAGCCCAATTCGAATTCAAAAGTAAAGCCTTCAGCATCCCAATCGATATTGTCTTGTGGCTTTGGTAACGGTTGTCCTAAAACGTCTAGTTTTTCTTCTGTAAGATATTTGTTTAAAGCATCTTGTAGCAACTTGTTAACTTCGTCTACCAAAACGGCTTTACCGTATTGCTTTTTCACCATCCCCATTGGCACGTGACCTTTTCTAAAACCAGGAATGTTAGCTGTTTTGCGATAATCTGTTAGGATCTTTTCTACTTTATCGCTATAATCTTCTTTAGCAATATCAACTTTTACTACAGCATTTAATGCATCAACGTTTTCTCTTGTAATATTCATTTTATAATGATATAAATCCCTTATGGGTATTTAACAAAAAGGCTTTTATAAAAACCTAAAAAATTTATGTATCTAAAATTGGGATGCAAAAATATAACATTTTAGCATCCCAACAAAGTTTTTAACCGCTTGATTTTAAGCTATTTTTTATTATCATTTCTATACAAACCTGCAAATAAGATTATTTCCAAAATCTGTTACTTTTTTAGTCTTATTTTTCATTCAAACAACGATTTAAGTTTCTGTTTTAAATCGTCCCCTCTTAAATACCTAGCTATGACTACTCCATTTTCGTCCATTAAAAAGTTATCTGGAATATCCCTAACTCCATAAATCTTTGCTGCTTTATTATCCCCACCATTCAAATCGCTTACATTATCCCAAACCAAACCATCGTCTTTAATAGCCTGAATCCATTTATTTTTATTTGTATCTAAAGAAACACTTAAAATCACAAACCCTTTATCTTTATACATTTGGTACAATTCAACCAACTCTGGATTAAACGCCCTACATGGCCCACACCAAGAAGCCCAAAATTCAAGCAAGGTATATTTTCCTTTTATTTCTGATAGCTGAATCCATTCTCCTTTATCGTTCATTTGCTTAAAGTCTATGAATTCTTCTCCGACTATTGGATTCTTATTTATTGCCACGAAATCCTTGATTGACTTACCTTCTTCTGTCTCTTGTAACGTTTTACTCAACATATGAAACAATTTATTTGTTTCTGCTGCCCCTAACTTTTCTTTAGTCCCAACATTTAAAACGGTAAGGCTTTCGTAGGAATCAGGGTAATCGTGAATGAACTTTTTATTAATAGCCACTTCTTCATCTATCATTCGGTTATAAATAACAAACAGAGAATCCCTATTGTTATCGGTTACCATACTGTTTAGCTTGCTCATTTCCTTATGTATAGAATCTTTGCGCTCCTTTAGAATGTCTGCTTCTTTTTGCGTTTTAGAACCAGACACCTTGCTATTAACAAAGTCCCCTTTTTCTCCCTCGATATTAATCCTATGGTTCTCCAACCAAAACATCTTTTGATCTCTTGTGCTTTCTATTCTTAACAAGACACGCCTTGGCCGCTTTATACTTCCTTTAAATTGAAACCTTTCATTAATTATGTTTGTCTCACCTATTATTGAGTCTTTATCAAAGTACATTTTAACTTTTGTACTGTCTGGCATGGCTTTAATTACGCCACTCACCAAATAACCATTAGTTTCGCTCTCCTTTTGACAAGAAAAGATCAACAGAATAAAAATCAGCAAACTATTTTTCATTCTTTTAAAGTTTTAGTTTTTACAAATATGGAAAGTTTGCCTCCTTATTCCCTTAGTTCTCATCATGAAAAACACTAAGCTACCTCTTATCTTCTTTTAAAAGGGAATGCAAAATAGATTGGAGTATGGAAAGTAGTACACTAAATAAAATAGCTGTCCAAATACTACTAACCGAAAACCCATCAATCAAATTATCGGCCAATAAGATAATCAAGGCATTAATAATCAATAAAAACAAGCCTAAAGTAACGATGGTTATTGGTAGGGTAAAAATCACCAAAACTGGCTTTACAAATAAATTCAAGAGGGATAAAACCACAGCAACAATAACAGCCGTAATATAGCTATCTACATACACACCGTTTAAAACTTTAGACAGCACTATAACAGCCAAAGCATTTAGCAATAGCCTGACAATTAAACTCATAATTTTACATTTAGTTCTTAAATCTACAAAAAATCATGAAATAAATCTTACAACGGCTTCGAAAAAGTCTTTAGGGTTCTCTGCATGCAACCAATGTCCTGCATTAGCAATAGTAACAATTTCTGCATTGGCAAAGTGATTGAAAATAAGAGCTTCGTCGCCTACCCCTATATATTCGGAACGATCCCCTCTTAAAAACAACGTATCTTTATTAAACCCAGCGTAACTAGGCAAAGACTCACCTACTTCGCCAACCTCGGCCTTTAAAACTTCAAGGTTCATTCTTAAAGCTAACACACCTTTTTCTTTCCAATATAAATTTTTAAGTAAAAATTGTCGCGTTCCTAAGTCCTTAACGTAACCACTCAACTGAGCATCTATCTCTCCTCTACTTTTAACTACATTAAAAACGATCGCACTAAGTCCATTTAAAATAGCATCATGGTGTACTGGGTAAAAACGCGGTGAAATATCGGCTACAATTAGCTTAGAAACCAAATCGGGATATTCTGTAGCAAACAACATGGCTGTTTTCCCTCCCATGGAGTGCCCAAGCAAAACAATGTTAGACAACTGATGTGCTTCACAGTAACGCTTTAAATCCTCTACCAAAACCTCGTAACTAAAATTATCGTCCCAAAAACTCCTACCATGATTTCTTTGGTCTACCAAATGTACTTGAAAGCCTTGGTCACTAAACTGTTTTCCAAGTGTTTTCCAATTATCGCTCATTCCTAAAAATCCATGTAGGATAATAAATGGACTACCCTCTCCTATGATATTTGAATGTAAAATTTGTTCTACTGCCATAGAAAATTAATATTGTTAAACATGCGCTTTAAAAGTTTGCCTTTCACCCTAAGTTTTGTCTTCAAAGAACAACGTACACTAACTTTTAACTTTTAACTTATTAAGATACATTTGAATCACATTCTCCACCCCCAAGTACAAACTTTCGGAAATCAAGGCATGTCCAATGGAAACTTCCTGAACTCCAGGAACGTTTTCTTTAAAAAAAGCAATATTGTCCAACGATAAATCGTGTCCCGCATTAATCCCTAGCCCCAAATCGATAGCCAACTCTGCACATTCTACATAAGGCTTAACCCCTTGCATATTCCCTAAACCATATTTATGGGCATAGGCTTCGGTATACAACTCTATCCTATCGGTTCCCGTCGCTTTCGCTCCTTCTATCTGTTTCAAAACAGGATCGACAAAAATAGATGTTCGAATACCATTTCGCTTAAATTCCTGAATAACATCAATTAAAAACCCTTTATGTTTAATGGTATCCCACCCTGCATTAGAAGTTATTGCATCTACCGCATCTGGCACCAAAGTAACCTGGGTAGGCTTAACACTCAAAACCAAATCCACAAAAGATGTTATCGGATTTCCTTCTATATTGTATTCGGTATATACTTCTGGTTTTAAATCGCGTGCATCTTGATAACGTATATGACGCTCATCGGGTCTTGGATGTATCGTTACACCCTCTGCTCCAAAACGTTGTACATCCTTGGCAAACTGCACTACATTGGGCATATCGCCTCCCCTAGAGTTCCGTAAAGTAGCTATCTTATTAATATTAACGCTTAACTTTGTCATGAATCACTATTTTAAATGACAAAAATACAAAGTAGAACAAGCTTAAGTACTATTTTTTTGATTAATTTGCACGGGCAATCCAGTTACATAGCAATGGCATTCACAATATGAAAAAGTTAACACAAAAAGAAGTAAATGTGTATTAGAGACTGATTAAATTCATTTTGAAGTTTCTTAGCCTCTATCCGAATAATACAAATTTAACAATGAAGCTTTCGCAATATATAATAAATGATATAAAACCGCTAAACGTTAATAGCAATATAAGTGAACTACAACAGTTGTTTAACCAACTTACTTATTCCCATATTCCTGTTGAAGACGACAACCATGTGTTTCTAGGCTGTTTTTTTGAAACAGATGCTCATTGTTTTGAAGGCGACAAGCTGTTAAATGATTATAAATACGCTCTCGAAGACTTTTATGTTCGGGATACAACCCTTTGGCTGGATGTATTGGAGGTATTTGCCCAAAAGGGCACCAACATTATGCCCGTTTTAGATAGCGACAATAAATATCTGGGCTATTATGAATTAAACGACATTATAAGTCTATTTGCAGAATCCCCGTTTTTTTCTGAAGCTGGTGGTATTTTGGTCGTAGAAAAGGGCATTAACGATTATTCCTTTAGTGAAATAAGCCAAATAGTAGAATCGAATAATGGTAGGCTTCTAGGTGCTTTTATTTCAAAAATAAAAAACGATATCGCACAAATCACCCTGAAAATAGCAAATGTTAACCTTAATGAAATTATACAGACTTTTAGACGCTATAGCTACAATATCGTTTCCGGTCATGAAGACGACAGCTATAATGAAATCTTAAAAGAACGATCCGACTATCTAAAAAAATATTTAAACATATAATCTATGAAGGTTGCTGTTTTTGGTCGATTTTACAATAAAACAACCAGTGCTTCGGTATTGACACTCTTTAATTATTTACTAAAAAAAAGTATTGACGCCTACATTGAAACTGAATTCTATAATCTTATAAAAAACAACTCCACAATAATTAAAGATTTTGAATCATTTAAAACATTCGACACCTTGGATGATTCGTTTGATTTATTCATTAGCGTAGGAGGCGACGGCACTATTTTAAGAGCCTCTACTTTTGTTAAAGACATAAATATCCCGATTATTGGTATCAATACTGGACGTTTAGGTTTTTTGGCAACCATTCAGGTAAACGAAATAGAAAACGCCATCCAAGATATTATAGATGGCAACTATAGAATATCGGAACGCAGTTTACTTGCAGTTGAAACCATTCCAGAAAATGACAATCTCAAGTCACTAAACTTCGCCCTTAACGAAGTAGCCGTTAGCAGAAAAAACACTACCTCCATGATTACGGTAGAGACCCATTTAGATGGCGAATACCTTACATCGTACTGGAGCGACGGATTAATTGTATCGACCCCAACAGGGTCTACCGGGTATTCTCTTAGCTGTGGCGGCCCCGTAATAACACCAGGAGCCAACAGCTTGGTATTAACCCCTATAGCACCACACAATTTAAGCGCCAGACCACTAGTCATTCCTGATTCAACCGAAATCCAACTGAAAGTTGACGGACGAGAAGAGCAACACCTAGTATCATTGGACTCCAGAATTGCTACTTTAGATAACGGAACTGTTATAAAAATAAAAAAGGCACCGTTTAAAATTAAGATGATAGATCTTTTAAACGAAAGTTTCTTGGTAACACTACGCAAAAAGTTGCTTTGGGGCGAGGACAAACGCAACTAAACAATAAATTAATAGAAATACTGTTTTAAACTCATACAATTCACTACAAATTGTAATAGGCTAATCTTATTTATTATATTTGCAAACTTTTGAATATTTATGAGGCATTTTACCGTATTAATATTAAGCATTTTAAGCGTACATTTAAGCCACTCACAAATTCACGAAATAGGTGTGTATTTAGGAGGCAGCAATTTTATAGGCGATGTAGGTGCCACCAATTATATATCACCAAACCAATTAGCTTTTGGCGGTGTTTATAAATGGAATAGAAGTCCGAGGCACTCTTACCGTTTCTCATTGATCTTTACCGATTTAAAAGCTGAAGATATAGACTCTGATGATCCACGACGCATACAACGCGGTTACGAATTTACCAATCCCGTTATAGAACTATCTGCTGGTATGGAGTTTACTTTTTTTGATTACGATTTGCATACTGGCAAAAAAATAGCAACACCCTATTTATATTCAGGAATTAGCGCAGCCCATCACGATAATTTCTATTTTGCCAATGGTGTTAAGGTAGATGGCGGAGGCTCTAGCTGGGCTTTGGGTATTCCAATGGCTTTGGGTTTTAAAACAACATTTATCGGACACCTTAATTTGAGTGCTGAAATAGGTGCACGCTTTACCTTTACAGACGAAATTGATGGTAGCACACCAAAGGATCCAGATCTTAAACACTTACGGTTTGGTAACATAAACAATTATGATTGGTATGTATTCTCAGGTCTTACCCTAACGTATACTTTTGGAATAAACCCTTGTTATTGCCCCAATTAAATGAATTTAAAACAAGAAATAGCACTTGACAAACTACCTAAACATGTCGCCATTATAATGGATGGCAATGGGCGTTGGGCCAAACAAAGAGGCATGTTACGTGCTTTTGGTCATGAAAACGGCACCAAAGCCGTGAGACAAGCTGTTGAAGCATGCGCCGAACTTGGCATTGAAAATTTAACCCTTTACGCTTTTTCTACCGAAAACTGGAACCGTCCGAAATTAGAGGTACAAACCTTAATGAAACTATTAGTTGCTTCATTAAAAAAAGAAATCAAAACGCTTAAGGAAAACGACATAAAACTTTGTGCTATAGGCAATTTAACCACACTTCCCAAAAAAGTGCTAAGTGAACTGGAAGATGTAATAGATACTACTAAACACCATAATAGAATGACTTTAACACTGGCTTTAAGTTATGGTTCTAGAGAAGAATTGCTAAACACTGTTAAAGAAATTAGCATTAAAGTTAAAAATAATATAATTTCGCCGGGAAATATTGATGAATCAATTATAAATGAGCATCTTTATACGCACAATTTACCAGATGTAGACTTGCTTATAAGAACCAGTGGGGAACAACGTATAAGCAACTTTCTACTTTGGCAAATTGCTTATGCCGAATTGTACTTTACCAGTATACTTTGGCCTGATTTTAAAAAGCAACATTTACATGAAGCTATTATTGAATATCAAAAAAGAGAACGACGATTTGGGAAAACAAGTGAACAACTTAGCTAAAATTTTACCTTTGACAACATATTTAAAGTACAGTATTACCTTACTACTATTTATAAGCTGCTTTCATCTTCAAGCACAAGAACAAGCTTTTTCCAGTGGAAAAAAATACATTTTAGGAGACATTTCCGTTTCGGGAAACACCAAGTTTGGTGAGCAAACCATTATTAGCTACTCTGGTTTAAGAAAAGGGAAAGAAATCATGATTCCCGGCAAGGACATAAGCAAAGCCATAAAAAAGCTTTGGGATTCAAAACTGTTTGGTGACATAGAAATTTATATTGCTAAAATTGAAGGCAATGTCGCCTCCTTGGAAATTAAACTTTCCGATTTACCCCAGCTTAATGAACTAAAAATTAATGGTGTAAAAAACAGTAAAAAAGAAAGTATTATTGAAGAAAATAAGCTAAAGAAAGGCGTTAAAGTAACTGAAAACCTAAGGACCACTACAAAAAACTTCCTTGAAACCAAATACAAAAAACAAGGCTTTTTAAACACCAAAGTACACATCAACACTATAGACGTTAAAGACTCTATAGAAACTTCCAGAGTCAATATGGTACTTAATATTGATAAGGGTGAAAAGGTAAAAATAAAAGACATTACATTTGAAGGCAATTCGGTTTTAAGTGACAAAAAGCTTAGAAAAAGCATGAAAAGCACCAAAAAAATAAACCGCCTGCGCTTACTAAAACGTTCTAAATTTATAGATTCAGCCTATCAGGCAGATTTATCGAAAGTTATTGAAAAATATAAAGAAAATGGGTATCGGGATGCACGCATTGTATCTGACAGTTTAATAGTAAACGACAATAAAACTATTTCCCTTAAAATTGATTTAGAAGAAGGTAATCTATACACCTTTGGAGACATTAACTTTATTGGAAACACCGTATATACAGATGAGCAATTAAATAGATTATTGCGTATCAAAAAGGGAGACATCTACAATGGTGTTTTACTGGAAAAGCGTATCGCAGATCCTAGCAAACCGGATGCCTTTGATATTACAAACCAATACCAAAATAACGGTTACCTATTTTCACAAATAAACCCAGTAGAAGTTAGTGCCAACGATAATGTTATCGATATGGAAATACGTATAACCGAAGGAAAACCAGCCTACTTTAACAGCGTATCGGTTGTTGGCAACGACAAAACAAACGATCACGTTATATACCGGGAAATACGTACCAGACCGGGGCAGTTATACAGTAAGGCCAATGTTGTTCGTACTGTTAGGGAACTGGGACAGTTGGGCTTTTTCGATGCTCAGGAAATATCACCTAACTTTAACAACCCAAATCCAGTAGAAGGCACCATAGATATGGAATATGCTGTTAAAGAAACAGGATCTAGCCAAATAGAGCTACAAGGTGGCTATGGTGGTGGTGGTTTTATAGGAACATTAGGATTATCCTTTAACAACTTTGCTATTAAGGATATCTTTAAAAAGGACGCTTACAAACCTATCCCTATGGGAGATGGCCAAAAATTGGCGCTACGTTTACAAGCCAGTCGTTTTTACCAAACTTATAGTTTCTCTTTTTCTGAACCCTGGTTAGGCGGTAAACGACCTGTCCAGTTTTCGACATCCATATCACACACCAAGCAATTCTTATATGACTACGTAACCCGTAACGCCGATAAAAGCAGAAGCTTTAATATTACGGGGATTACCTTTGGTTTAGCAAAACGATTGACAGTACCTGATGATTATTTCACATTATCGCAAGCCATTAGCTACCAACGCTACGACCTTAACAATTACAACACTGGTCTGTTTACCTTTGGAGATGGTTACTCTAACAACTTATCCTATACGGTGGGCTTAAGTAGAAACAATACCCAAATAGATCCTATTTATCCAACTGGCGGATCCAATTTTGGTGTTACAGCTAAGTTAACAGTGCCTTATTCTTTATTTAATGGTGTAGATTATACCACACTTAAACAAGATCGGGATGAAGCCTTTGATATTATTCAAAACTTCGGTTCTCTTTCTAACCCTACACCAGAACAAACCAGCGCCTACAATCAGGCTCAAGAAGATCTTCCAAGAATTGACCAGGAACGTTATAAATGGTTAGAGTTCTACAAAATAAACTTTAAAGGCGATTGGTACGCTCAAATTGTAAAAGACCTGGTATTAAAACCTAGCGTAGAATTTGGTTTCCTTGGAGCCTATAATAACGACAGGGGAATTATACCTTTTGAACGCTTCTTTCTAGGAGGTGATGGACTAGGAACTTACAGTTTAGATGGCAGGGAAGCCATTGCTTTACGTGGGTACCCTAACCAATCACTGTCTGATAGAGATGGAGGGACTATCTATAATAAATTTTCATTGGAATTACGTTATCCAATTACCCTAAAGGCTTCTGCTAAAATATATGCATTAACCTTTATTGAAGGCGGTGCATCGTATAATAGCTTTAGGGATTACAACCCCTTTAGCCTTAAACGTTCTGCTGGATTGGGTATTCGCATTTTCATGCCTGCTTTTGGCTTGTTGGGTATCGACTTCGGACATGGTTTCGATGCTCTACCAGGAGAAACTCAAAAGAATGGTTGGGAAACCCACTTTATAATTGGACAACAATTTTAATGTGCCGCCCTATGTTTAACAATTTAAAAGGAAAAAGTATAACAACAAAACATGGAATTTTAGAGAATATTTTATGATTACTACGGTCTGTTTTGCCAATTGGAAAACTAGAAAAATTTAATTTGGCATGATATTTTCTAATATTTGTTTGATGATTTGAAAGAAGAATTAAAATTTTTAAGATTAAAAAACGTTAATTTTGAAATGAGTAATTCAAAAAGTGACAGTACCTAGCTAATAAATCATCTGTCGTTTTTAGAATTTATAAACCAATAAATAATAAAAATATCTAACAGATGAAACGTGCATTAAAAAAATTTCAAATCCAACGAAATAATATATGTGAGTTACATGTGACCAAACAGCCAAATGCGTACAACCACATGAAACATAACGTTCTTTTTTTACTGATAACCCTTTTTATTTCAAGCTATTCTTTGCATGCTCAAAGAGGCGTTAGGATAGGTTACATAGATACCGAATACATTCTTGAAAACGTTTCCGAATACCAAGAAGCAACCGGACAACTCAACGATAAAGCCCAAAAATGGAAAAACGAAATTGAGACCAAATTAGCTGAAGTCGAGCAAAAACGAAAAGCCCTTAGTAATGAAAAGGCGCTTTTAACTAAAGAGCTTATCGAAGAACGCGAGGAAGACATTTATTTTGAAGAAAAAGAAATTCTGGACTACCAACAAAAGCGATTTGGGCCCAATGGTGATTTAATGCTTCAAAAAAAGCAGTTAATGCAACCCATACAAGATCAAATTTTTGCGGCCGTTCAAGATATTGCTGCAAGTAGGAAATATGATTTCATTTTTGACAAATCGGCGGATGTTGTTATGCTGTATTCTGCAAAACAATTTGATTTAAGTGAACAAATTTTAAGAAGTATCACAAGAGCTTCCAAACGTAAACAAGTGCAGTCTAAAGCGGAACGTAAAGCCGCAGAAGAAGAGGAATTGGTTCCTGAAATAAACGAAGAGCTGGAAGCTCGTGAAAAAGCGTTAAAAGATAAACAAGAAGAGAGGGAAAGTGCCATTGAAAAACGTCGACAAGAAATTTTAGCCGCACGTGAGGCCAAGAAAAAAGAAGCAGAAGAAAGACGCCAGAAAATATTGGATGAGCGTGAAAAAGCAAGACAAGCAAAATTAGATGCCAGAAACCAATTGGAAACGGAAGCAACAGATAAACAAACCGAAACCAAAGCCGCTGAAGATGCAAAAACAGAAGAAGTGGGAGAAACAAAAACCAGAGAACAACTCTTAGAAGAACGCAGACAACAAAAATTAAAGGAACGAGAAGCTCGAAAAAAAGAGTTAGAAGAAAAAAGAAAGAAAATTTTAGAAGACAGACAAAAAGCAAAAGACAGTATAAACAATAATTAATAATTTATAACACATTAATACTATTTTAAAAATGAAACAATTAAAAACACTTTTATTAGCAACTGCATTATGTATTGGAACCGTAAGCTTTACACAAGCTCAGAGTAAAGTTGCTCATATAAATACTCAGGAATTAATTCAGGCAATGCCGGAGATGAAAGCTGCCCAAACGCAAATAGAAACTTTAGGAAAAACGTACCAAACAGATATTCAAGCTTCCATTACCGAATTCCAAAACACGGCTAAACAATACGAAGCAGAACAAGCCACAAAAACAGAAGAAGAAAACCAAAAGAGAGCTCTTGAATTACAAGAAAAAGAGCAACGTATTCAAAAATACAGAATGGATGCTCAACAAGATATGCAGAGTAAACAAGAGGAATTGTTAAAACCTATCACAGAAAAAGCCCGCCAAGCTATCTTAAAAGTTGCAAGAGCACAAGGTTTCGATTACGTTCTAGATTCTTCTTTGGGTGTAACAATTTTAGCCGACGGTAAAAATTTGTTAGACGATGTTAAAAAAGAATTAGGTATTTAATATACCCCTTTAAAATCTCAATTAAAAAAGCTACTTAATCAAGTAGCTTTTTTATTTTTGCTACTACATGAACAGACAACCTATTGGCATTTTCGATTCGGGTGTAGGAGGCACCTCTATATGGCAAGAGATTCATAAACTCTTACCTAACGAAAACACCATTTATTTAGCCGACAGTGCCAATGCCCCCTATGGACCCAAAGGCAAAGATGCCATTATTCAATTAAGTATCAAAAACACCGAACTACTGCTTAAAAATGGTTGTAAACTAATTGTAGTAGCCTGCAACACAGCCACTACCAATGCCATAAAAGAATTAAGGGCAACCTATAAAGTCCCTTTTATAGGTATTGAACCCGCTATTAAACCTGCTGCTTTACAAACTAAAACAAATGCCATAGGCATATTGGCAACAAAGGGCACTTTAAGCAGTGAACTTTTTTATAAAACGTCTGAATTATTCACATCAAACATCAAGGTAGTTGAACGCGTTGGCGAAGGCCTTGTAGAACTTGTAGAAAAAGGAGCATTGCATTCAAATGAAATGAGGCTCCTTCTAAACATCTACTTACAACCTATGATAGAAGCCAATATAGACCATCTCGTACTTGGATGCACCCATTACCCTTACATAATACCAATTCTTAAGGAAATGCTCCCTAAACATGTTAAAATCATCGATTCGGGCAAAGCAGTTGCCAGGCAAACCAAAGCGGTTTTAGAGCAAAACAATTTATTAAATACGGAAATAAATCTTTCTGAAAACCTTTTTTACACGAACGGCGATCCAGCAATAATAAGTTCCCTTTTAAGCACAACCTATTCCGCAGAATACTTAAACTTTTAAACGAAGATAATAGGCCTTGGAGTAATTTTAGCCTTCTTTAAACCAGCTAGAATATTTAATATAATTATTAGCAATACGATCAATTTCACCAGAAATTAATGCCTCACTAACATCTTTAACTTTTTTTGCAGGCACACCTGCATAAATACTACCTGCCTCTACCTTGGTGTTTTGGGTTACTACAGCGCCCGCAGCAATAATACTATTACTCTCAATAACACAATCGTCCATAACGATACTGCCCATACCAATTAAAACATTATCATGAACCGTACAGCCATGCACAATAGCATTATGACCTATGGAAACATTATTTCCAATGGTAGTGGGCGACTTTTGGTAAGTAGCATGGATAACCGCTCCATCTTGAACATTTACCTTATTACCCATTTTTATAAAATGAACATCGCCTCTAATTACGGCATTAAACCAAACACTGCATTGACTCCCCATACTAACTTCACCGACAATAGTAGCGTTTTCGGCCACATAACAATCTTCTGGTATTTGTGGACTTTTCCCGTTTACCTCTTTAATAACTGGCATAACTGTTAGTTTACCGCAGGACAATTACATTCAAAACGTTCTCGCTTACAATCAAAATTGTAACCTAAAGTAAGTTGGTGAAAGCCACCATTACTAAATACAATTGAATTAGATTGGTATGTATAGTTATACGCAAACATAAACTGATCTATATTAACGCCCAAAATAGGAGAAAACAATTGTAGTTTTTGACTGCTTACCCCAGAGCCGTTCAAGTACTCAGCACCATCAAAACTTCTTCGGTAAGACAGCCCTCCCCATATTTTACCAAAATCCATGGTTTTATATACTTTTGCATTAATATCGATGGAAGCCTCTTTAGTGCCATCCTTGTATTGAAACATCAGTGAAGGCTCATAACTCCATTCGCTTCCATATTTACTAAATACATATCCGGCCGACACCAAATAACGCCTTAAATTACTGGTAATTTCAATATCGTTATTAATCCCAGAATTATTAAGCAAATTCTTAATCGTAGCATGTGCGTAAAAATCTAAATAATGGTAGGAAAATCCAAAATCAATATTTAAATTGGTTTCACTTAATACAATCCCAGAAACCCGAGGATCAAAACCATCTGCAAGAAACGTTGTTTCATCCAACTTATATTGTATAAACCCAACACTCAAACCAAATGACAGCATGTTAAGATCCAATTCACTCCTTGAAAACATTAAATGATGTGCATAAGTAGCATAGGCTCCTGTTTGTGAGTGATAACCGTTTTTATCGGAATATAAAATTCCTCCCAATGCCGACTGCGAATCTCCTACCCGTCCATTAATACTTAAAGTTAAAAGCTTGGGCGCATCTTCGTGACCAAACCACTGTTGCCTAGCAGTTAACCTAACTTTAGAACAGTTTGCTACGCCAGCCATAGACGGGTGAATCAAATAATAATTGTCTGTAAGATAATCGGTGTAAACCGGAAGGCCTTCCTGCGATTTTGCTTTATGGCAAAACAATAAAAGGATTGTTAATACAAAAAGAGGTTTTAGTTTCATATAGTTTGGTTCAGGACTTTACCCTTTAAACATAAATTACTGATTTACATAAATTTAAACTTGCTATTTTTTCAAAAAACTTATGCTTATTTAATGCTATAGTTAAGTACAACAAAACTCAAATATATGGATATCTATAGTTTTCTTTTAGTATTTTTACAAAAAAATTAAAAATGAATACTTTTAAGGTTTCTATACAGGAAACATCTAACAATGCCATAATAAAATTTGAGTTAAATCAATTCATAACAAAGCATGAAAGTTTTGAATTCAATAATATAGATGAAGCAAAGCCATCCCCTTTGGCGCAACAGTTATTTTACTTACCCTTTGTAAAGAAGGTATATATTTCAAGCAACTTTATTGCTGTTGAACGCTATAATATAGTAGAATGGACAGATGTTAAAGATGAAATGGCCGAGCAAATTGAAGCTTATTTAAACGATGGAGGTGTTGTAATTGAAGCCTCTGCTAATACGGCAAAGAAGGTACCAGTAACCGTGTATGCTGAAAGCACCCCTAATCCTGCCGTCATGAAATTTGTTGCCAACAAAAGGATCGTTACCTCGTTATTTGAATTCACTTCTATCGATGAAGCCAAACTCTCTCCTCTTGCAACAGAACTGTTTCATTTTCCATTTGTAAAAAGCATTTTTATCGATGAAAATTATGTATCGATCACTAAGTACGATATCGCTGAATGGCAAGACATTACCATAGAACTTCGCGAATTTATAAGAAGTTACATTGAAAATGGTAAAGAGGTTGTTTTACCAAATGCTGCTGAAACATTAGAACAAACGCCCACGCAACTGGACAACCAATTTGAAAATTTAGACGATACCTCCAAAGAAATCATAAACATTCTTGAAGAATATGTAAAACCTGCAGTAGCTAGTGACGGTGGGAATATTCAATTTATTTCCTACGACGCAGAAAGCAAAAATGTTAGTGTTTTACTGCAAGGAGCTTGTAGCGGTTGCCCCTCTTCAACATACACATTAAAAAGTGGTATTGAAAATATGCTAAAAGAAATGCTCCCAGGGAAAGTAACTATGGTAGAGGCTATTAACGGCTAAATCTTTCAGCAATTTATATTTCATTTTATAAACACCAAAAACATGCAAAGACAGTCCTTTATTTTATTATTTTTTTTAATCGCACTTTTCAACTGCAAAAGTCAAACGTCTAAAGAAATGAAATATAAATACACCAATGCTTTAATAAATGAAACCAGTCCTTATTTATTGCAACACGCCCATAATCCCGTAGACTGGCACCCGTGGAACGAAAACACCTTAAACAAAGCCAAAGAAGAAAACAAACTCATACTAATAAGTGTTGGCTATGCAGCTTGTCATTGGTGTCATGTTATGGAGCATGAAAGTTTTGAGGATAGCCTCGTGGCGCAGGTAATGAATAAGAATTTTGTAAACATTAAAGTTGATAGAGAGGAACGACCAGATGTAGACCAGGTGTATATGAACGCCGTACAACTTATGACGGGGAGTGGAGGCTGGCCCATGAACGTTGTTGCTTTACCCGATGGCAGACCTGTTTGGGGAGGCACCTATTTTAAAAAGGAACAATGGATGGACGCCCTGAATCAAATTTCTAAACTCTACTCAGAAAAACCTGAAAAACTCCTAGAATACGCAGACAAACTAGAACAAGGCATTAAAGCGTTGGATATGGTAACCCTGAATACCGACGAACCTGTTTTTGAAACACAATTTATTGCCGATGCCATAGACAATTGGAGTAAACAATTCGACCATAATGATGGTGGTTTGAATAGAGCTCCTAAGTTTATGATGCCTAATAATTACCATTTTCTTTTACGCTATGCCTTTCAAAACAACGATAAGGCTTTGCTAGACTATGTAAATATCACGCTCACCAAAATGGCTTATGGTGGTGTTTTCGATCATGTTGGCGGTGGGTTTTCAAGATATTCTGTGGATCGTATTTGGCATGTACCCCATTTTGAAAAAATGCTGTACGACAACGGTCAGTTGGTAAGCTTATATGCCGATGCTTACCTTATTACTAAAAATGAGCTCTATAAAGATATTGTGGCTCAAACTTTAGACTATGTAAAAGAAGAGATGACCACCAAAAATGGAGCATTCTACTCATCATTGGATGCCGACAGTCATAATGCTGAAGGAGAATTGGAAGAAGGTGCCTTTTATGTTTGGCAAAAAGAAGAACTAAAAATGCTTCTCAAGGACGATTTTGATATGTTCTCAGATTATTACAATATTAATCCATATGGTCTTTGGGAACACGAAAATTATGTGCTCATTAGAAAAGAAGACAATGCTTCCTTTGCAAAAAAACACAATGTTACAATTGAATCTTTAAGAGAAAAAATTAATACATGGAAAGCCATTCTTTCTAAAGAACGTAATAAAAGGGATCGTCCTAGATTGGACGACAAAACATTGACTTCATGGAATGCCATTATGCTCAAGGGGTATATAGATGCCTACCGCGTTTTTAAAACAACCGATTATTTACAAGCTGCAGAACAAAGTGCAAATTTTATAGTCAATAACCAATTACGTGAAGATGGCGGCCTAAACCATAGCTATAAAGATGGCAAGAGCACAATTAATGGCTATCTTGAAGACTATGCCACAACAATTGATGCCTTTATCGCCCTTTACGAAAACACTTTAGATGAAACTTGGTTAACCACTGCAAGGGACTTGGCCAACTATGCTTTTGATCATTTTTATGACGATAATAGCAAAATGTTCTTTTTTACCTCGAACAGTGATGCTTCCTTAGTTTCAAGAAGTATAGAATACCGCGATAATGTTATTCCGGCAAGTAATTCGATCATGGCCGAAAACCTATTTAAGTTAGCACATTATTTCGACAATGCCCATTTTAGCAAAACAGCCATGACCATGCTCAACAATGTTAAACCCGAAATGCAAGAATACCCTTCGGGATACTCTAATTGGTTTGATTTAATGCTAAACTATGCAGCTCCTTATTATGAAGTTGCCATTGTAGGTGAAGATGCAAAACAAAAAATCGCTGAGCTTAATAGCAATTATGTTCCCAATAAATTAATAGCTGGAAGCCTTAAGGACAACAACTTACCGTTGTTAGCAAACCGATACAATCCGCAAGCAACCTTAATTTATGTTTGTGTAAATAAGGCTTGTAAAATCCCTGTACAGGAAGTCGATCGCGCTTTAAAGTTTTTAAAGGAATAAACGTTTTTTTCAAATATAAAAGACCGTTTGAAATTCATTTTTAAGTGACTATATCCAATATTTTTGGGTCGTACTTAATAATGGATCAAAAGAAATTTAACTATTTTTTTACCTGTAAATAGAATTCATATATAACCACAGTTCTTATTTTTAAACAATATATAATCAAATAAACTATGAAAGTCACAGAAATAAAAGAATGGACAACCATCGTAATTGAATTTGCAACCGAATATGGGTTAAAGGTTATAGGAGCCATTGCCATATGGATTATTGGTTCATGGGTCATAAAAAAAATCCTTAAAGCCACCAAAAAAGTAATGTATAAAAGCAACTACGATGAAAGCCTTCAAAAGTTCTTGCTTAATCTTATAAGCTGGGGTCTAAAGATCCTACTTATCATTACCCTCTTGGGTACATTGGGTGTACCTACCACATCTTTTGCTGCCATTTTAGCTGCTGCAGGTTTAGCTGTTGGAATGGCTTTACAAGGGTCTTTAGGAAATTTTGCAGGCGGTGTTTTGATTATGATCTTTAAACCTTTTAAAATTGGTGACCTCATCGAAGCTCAAGGAGAAACGGGTGTCGTTAAAGAAATTGAAATTTTCACTACTAAGCTAACTGGGCTTTCCAATAGAGAGATCATTATTCCAAATGGTTCTTTATCTAATGGAAACATTATCAATTATACTACCGAGGGCACACGTCGTGTTGATTTGGTTTTTGGTGTTGGTTACGACTCCGATATAAAAAAGACAAAAGACGTATTGATGCAAGTCCTAAAAGACCACCCAAAAGTATTACAAACTCCCGAGCCCACTGTAAATGTATTGGAATTAGCCGATAGTTCAATCAACTTTGCTGTAAGACCTTGGTGTAATACCGAAGATTATTGGGCTGTTTATTTTGGAATTACAGAGAACACAAAAGAAGCACTTGATGCTGCTGGAATAGAAATCCCTTATCCACATCAAGTTGAGATACAAAAACAAGGCTAATTTTTATTAGGCTTTATTGCCACAAAATCTTTTAAATAATAAGGTTCAAAGTAAGCGACATCTTCGGTGTCGCTTATTTTATACTTATTAAAAGCCAATAGCCCCATTTCATTCGCCGACGGCAATTTGTTTTCAACAAATACAGCATTGGGATGTGATATCAAAGCTTTTGTTTTCTCTACGCCATTACCAATAAAATAAACCTTCCCTTTTTCTAAATAACTGCTAAAAGCAGTTTCATCTAATACCTGGGCTTCGGTAGCCCTGATTTGATTGTAGTTAGCATCAAAAACAGCCGAATACACTTCCATACGCCTTGCATCCAACATAGGAACAATAACACCGCTATCGCTCTTCACCTGATGCGCCAATGCTTCTAACGTAGCTATAGAGATTAAGGGCTTGTTCAATGCAAAACACAAACCCTTTGCTGCCGACACCCCAATACGCAGCCCTGTATAAGAACCAGGTCCCTTGCTTATGGCAATAGCATCAATAGTATCTAGTGAGACCTCAGCTTCTTTTAACACAGTATCTATATAAACATGCAATCGTTCTGCATGCGAATAACTAGTATCGTAATCTTCTTTTAAAACCAAGGTCTTTCCTCCTTTGGACAAAGATACCGAACAATTTGTTGTTGCTGTTTCTATGCTAAGTATTACCGGACTCATTTCGACTTATTATTAGTAACTGCAAAACTATCATTTTGTTCGCATATTTACACGCTTATTCTTTTGTCACTTATAAATAATTGATCTAGACTACAAATACTAACGAGGAGTAAGGGTTTTTCCCATATAAAAATCCAGTACTTTAGTTTTAAACACAAAATCGTACTTCGCATTAATTAGGGAGGACTGCGCATTTATTAAAGCGACTCTCGCTTGCTCTAATTCATAAGCAGTCATACTTCCTATATTATATCGTTCTTTTGAGTTATTAAAAGCCAATTCTTGTGAAACCAACGATTTTTTTGCTGCCTCAAAGGTCTTAAATGCTGCCTGGGCATCGGTAAAAGCCCGTTGGATATTGGACTCTACAGTTAATTTAGCCTGTTCTAAATCTAACTGTCGGTTCTTTTCCTGAATCTTAGCTTTAGCTACCGCTGTTTTATTTTGAAATTTTGAAAAAACAGGGATATTTAAACTTAAAGAAAAACGATGTCCTTTGTTATCATTCAACTGACTTAAAAATTCAGGTTCGTTATCGGTTAAATTAGAATAAAAAGCACTTGTCCCAAACCCATAGCTTAAACTTACGGAAGGGTAATAACCACTTTTTGAAATCTCAGTATTTAAGGATGCTTTTTCAATATTTCGCTCTGCCAAGGTTATTTCCTGCCTATTACCCAATGCATGGTTTAACACGGGGGTTACGGTTTTATACAAAAGGGCTTCAGACGGTGTATCAACAGCAATTGTTTCAACGTTAAATCCTTCAAATGGTACTTGCAATAATTGTGATAGGGACAATAATGCCAAATTATAATTGTTTTCTGCTACCGTGACATTTTGGGAGTCCCGACTTAAGGTGGCTTCGGCATCATAAATATTAGCCCGCGGTTGTACTCCAGCATCTACAAGCCCTTTGACCTGATCCAATTGTTTAAGACTAAATTCATATTGTACTTGGGCTATTTCTAAATTTTCTTTGTTAAACAAAACCCTTAAATAGGCATCAACAACATTTAAGGATATATCATCCTTTATTTTACTTAACTCGATATTTGTGGTTTCTAAATTGAGTTTAGATAATTCATATGAGTTTTTTATTCGTAAACCATTAAAAACAGTTGCGGAAGAACCAACACCAAAACTTGTAGAATGACTAGTTCTGTTAACAAAACTACCAGTAAACAATTCGGTTTGCCCTAAACTTATTCCATGCGAAGCACTAGCACTTAATGATGGCAAAAACCGTCCTTTTGCCGCTACAACATCTTGCTCGTCTATTAGCAACTGATTTTCCGTACGCTTTACGGTTATATTGTTATTTAAAGCATGGGTAACGCAATCTTGTAATGACCACTTTCTTTCCTGAGAGAACACAGTTATACTTATTAAGCAAAAAACTATTAAGATTTCCTTTTTTAATTGCACCATTGTATTTAGTCTAATTTATTAGTTTTTGCTTCTATCTTGTGCTTCTCCATCTTCTTTAGAAGTCTTATTCCACACTTTTATTTTATCTTCTTTGGTTACCCCTTCTAAAATTTCAATATTTATTCCATCTGAAAGCCCGGTTTTAACGTTCCTTTTTTCATATATATTGTCCCCGGTCTGCACCTCAACAAAAGGCTTATTGGTTCTTCTATCGAATTGGAGCAAGGCCTCTTTAATACAGAAGAGACTATCTTTACTTTGCATTTCCATTTCGGCATTGGCACTGTATCCCGCTTTTATATTCTCGTAAGTACCTACTTCTACATCTGCCTTAATAGTAAATTGCACAACACCGTTTTCAGTTTTCCCCTTTGGTGCTATAAACGATAATTTTGCAGGAAACTCTTTTTCATCAAGGGCTCCTAAAACAACTTTAATATCACTGCCTTCTACCAACTTACCTACCTCTGTTTCGTCAACTTTACCTTCAAAAATCATAGCGCGCATATCTGCAATGGTTGCTATGGTTGTTCCTGAATTAAACGTATTACTTTCTATTACTTGATCGCCCTCCCGAACCGGAATCTCCAATATAGTTCCCGAAATTTGAGCAACAATATTTGTATTAACCGATCCTCTATTGGACAAAGATCCTTTTTTTATAATTTGATAATCATTTTGTGCTTGTAATAGAGACTGTTTTGCTTGGTTAAAAGACAGTTCGCTAGCCTCAAAATCTTGCTGGGAAATCACGCCTTTTTCAAATAAAACCTTATTTCTATTGTACAATGTTTTGGCATTGTTAAAAGATAATTGGGAAGATGCTATCCTGTTTTTTGCACTTACTAAGCTTTGCTCCTTAGGCACTACTCTAATTTTAGCTATTAGTTCCCCTTTTTTCACTACATCTCCTTCTTCAACCAAAATCTTGTCTACTATACCAGAAATCTGTGGTTTTAATTCAATTTCTTCTTCGGGATTTAAAGTTCCCGTTGCCGCTATTTTGGTTTTTATAGACGTGTAATAGGGCTCGGCTACTTTAAAATCTACAACTTCCTTAGCATTGGAATCTTTAAAGTATTTTAATACATACAGCAGCAAACCAGCTGCTACGATTAGTAAAATAATTTTTATTGTTTTCTTCATATCTTGATTTATTTATTCTTCTCTTAATGCTTGTATGGGTTTAACGCTGGTTGCCTTAAAGGCTGGTATAAGTCCGATTAATGTTCCTAAAACAACTAATATTATCAAAGCTACAAACACTATAGCTATGGAAACGGAAGCATTAACGATTACAGCTTCTGTTCCTTGTCCAAAAAAATGATCGAGCGTTATTAAAATCCATCCGCCACTAATAATACCTACCAAACCAGCTACCAAAGTTAAAAAGACAGCTTCTAACACAATCTGCCGTTTTATTTCGAACGGTGTAGCCCCTAAAGCACGTCGCACTCCTATTTCCTTGGTACGTTCCTTAACCGTAATCAATAATATATTGCCTATGGCAAATACACCTGCTATAAGGGTGGCAATACCAACAAACCAAGTTAAAAATTGCATCCCGATCAGGAACTCTGTTGCTTTGTTTACTTTTTCTCCTAAATTAAAACTATTAAAAGCACGAGGATCGTCTGGGTGGACTTGATGTAAGTTTTTAAGCATTAATTTAACATCGGCTTCTACTTGAACGATATCATAATCCTGCTTTGCCGTAACCATCATCCAAGCAAAATTTTCACCTTTATTGTATATCTGTTGAAATGTCGTAAAAGGAATATGAATATCTGTTTGAGGCCCTCCCATGTTGTCTTTTTTAAAAATACCGACTACTTGAAAATTAATATCACCTACTAAAATCATTTTTCCTATCGCATCTTCATTATCTCTAAAGAGCTCTGCATTAACCCGATCGGATATAATGGCAATCTTTTTTTTATGTTCAATATCATTATGATTAATAAACCGGCCACTAATAAGATTTACTTTTTGAACCTCATTTAAAAGCGGATAATCTCCATTAATAGAGAAACGACTCGTTAAAAAATTTCTGGTTACTTGTGCTTGGTTTTCATTTCTGGGAACAACAAACTCAATTCCTTCGACATTATCACTTATTTTTTTCGTATCGGATAGCTTTAACTTTATCTGCCTGCCTTCTTGAAATCCTTTAAAGGGCTTACTTGTATAGGATCCTCGAATAAATATACTATTGGTTGCAAAATCGGAAAAAAATCTGTTGAATGAATTTTCCATACCTTTAGCCGAACCTAAAAGGGCTATTAACAACAAAATACCCCACCAAACTCCAACCATAGTTAGGATAGACCGTAGTTTGTTTTTACTGAAACTGTCGTAAACCTCTTGCCAAGTATCTCTATCGAACAAAAATCTAAACATAATTAATCATTTCTTAAGGCTACTATGGGTTTAATTCTTGAAGCTTTTCTTGCTGGGAAATAACCCGCTATCGCACCTGCAATTATTAAAGTGATGGTTGCCGTTATCACTAAACTGGTGCTGACTGCCGGATCTTTTATAAAATATGCCTCAAGACTCGATTTAGCAGATTCCAGAATTCCCATTCCTATTAACAACCCCATATAACCAGCTATGGTAGTTACAAGAATGGATTCTATTAAAATAATGGAAACAATAGATCTTGGCGAAGCGCCTAATGCTTTGCGGATACCTATTTCCTTGGTACGTTCCTTTACCACAAAAATCATGATATTACTAATACCTACGACACCTGCTATTAAAGTTCCTAGACCTATAATCAATATAACGATACTAAGTACTAAATTCATCTTGCCCACTTCTTTAAAATCATCTGCAAGACTGGACACATAAATCCCCCTTTGGTCATTTGGGGCTATTAAAAATCTTTCTTTTAATTTTTTCCTAATGGTATTAATTAAAGCTATCGCTTCATCATAACTCATTTTGGGATCGTATGTCAAGTTTATCTGGTCTACATAATTCGTATTCCCGTATACTTGCTGTACTGTTGTAATTGGCGTGTAAATAGCCCTGTTTAAATAATCGTTTTCGTTTTCACATACACCAACTACCTTGTACTGGATACCTCCTAGGGTAATATATTTCCCTAAAGCTTCTTTGTTTAAAAATAAATCGTCCTTTACAAGCTTTCCGATTACAATAACCTTTTTTTTGTTTTGTAAATCTATTGCATTGATATACCTACCCGATATAATTTTGGTGTTTTCAAAAAACTGATTGTCTGGATTAACCCCCGATAATGTGTAATTATTCTTATTACCAGCAAAAAAGCCTGTTACGCCTTTCCTGACGACAGGAAGCACATATTCTAATTTATCGCTATAAGTTTGGCTTAAATACTCTGTATCTGAATTTTTAAATTGAATACGCCTACCCGCTTGAAGTCCTTGGTACGCCATAGACGTTTTCCCTGCATACAGGTATATGGCATTGGTTGTCCTGTTGCCAAACCTTTCCTTAAAAGTGTTTTTTAAACCATTGGCAATACCAAACAGAACAGCAAATAATAGTATGGCGAATGCCACTGTAAAACCCGATAATAAGCTTCTGGTTCTATTCTTATTAATACTTTGAAAAATCTCCCGCCAAAGATCAAGGTCAAACATATGCAGAGACTCTTACTTGCTCAACTTTTTTATCTTCCATTATAACGCCATCCCGCAATCTAACAATACGTTTGCACATATTTGCGATATCCTCTTCGTGCGTTACCATTAAAATCGTTTTTCCTTCGTCATTTAATTGTTGGATAAACTCCATAATTTCATAAGACGTTTTGGTATCTAAAGCACCTGTGGGCTCATCGGCCAATAAAAGCTTAGGGTTAGCTGCCAAGGCTCTTGCTATGGCCACACGTTGGTTTTGCCCTCCTGAAAGTTCTTTTGGTAAGTGTTGCGCCCAATCGGCCAAACCTACTTTTTCAAGATGAAACATGGCCAATTCTTGACGTTCTTTACGCTTCATTCCTTGATAATACAAGGGAAGTGCAACATTCTCAAGGGCATTTTTATAGTTTATGAGATTAAACGACTGAAAAATAAACCCCAAGAACTTATTTCTGTATACTGCTGCTTTTTTCTCTGTAAGGTCTTTAATTGGTAATCCGTCCAGGATGTATTCGCCAGAATCGGCTTCATCCAACATCCCAATTATATTAAGTAAAGTTGATTTCCCAGAACCGGAAGACCCCATAATCGCTACCATTTCTCCTGGTTCGACTGTAAGATCTATACCTTTTAAAACATGTAAACTGGAATCGCCAATGGGATACGATTTGTGCAATTGATGAATTTCTAACATTTTTTGATTGATTTATGTAAGTCCTAAGACTTAACGATTAGACTGATAAAACAAAGAAATGTTACAAAAATTGTTCCGAAAACTTTTTATTACATTTTTAACGTATTGAATTTCCTATAAATTAAATATCCAATACCCCCAATTAGTATATAAGGAATAGCCATTAAGTACACAATCCCATCATTGATTCCCTCTGCTGTAGCTTGTCCCTGTTCACTTTCTAAAACAGCACGACACATAGCGCATTGTGCATCTGTGGGCACAGCTAACATTAATAGCAACAATAATACTATGGTCGTTTTAAATTTAAACATAATATGGCGAAATCATAATATAAACAACTACCCCTGTAATAGCAACATATAACCATAACGGAAATGTAATTTTTGCAATTTTTTTATGCTTTTCAATATTATTTGTAATTGCCCTAACATAGGTAATTAACACAAAAGGAATAACAGCAATTGACAACAATATGTGTGTTAACAACACAAAATAATACACATATTTAATAAGCCCTTCACCTCCATATTTCGTAGAATCACTGGTCATATGATAAGCAACGTACATAACAAGAAAACACACAGAAAGTACGATAGCAAAGATCATTAAGCGTTTATGCAAAACAACTTTTTTATTTTTAATAGCCATAAATGCTACAACCAACACAATTGCTGTTAGTGCATTTATAGATGCATAAATAGGCGGCAAAAATGTTAAGGGTTCTACATTTGGAATTTTTACCCCAAACAAGATTGCAACGACTACCGGGATAAGTATTGATAATATAACAATCCATTTGTTATACTTTTTTTCGTCTTTAGCATTCTGTACGTTATTCATCAAGTAATTTTTTAATATCTTCTTTTAATGCGCTAATCTCCTCCTCTACACCTTCATCATCTACCTGTTCTTCTTCTGAAATGATTCCTCTGTAATATATTATGGGGTTACCAAAATTATCTTTTCTAGAACGCAGGTATCCGTTCTTATCAATCAAGGCAAAGTTTCCAGAGTGCTCAAATCCACCAGCAGCATCCTCTTCTTCTGCGGCATACAAATTGAAGCCTTCATTTGCCAACTTGTATATGGCATCTTTATCGCCTGTCATTAAATGCCAATTTGGATTGGTAACCTTATACTGTTCTGCATAATCCTTAAGAACAGCTTGCGTATCGTGATCTGGATTGATAGTAAAGGATGCTACACCAAAATCTTTGAACGTTTTAAACTCATTTTGAATTTGAACAAGGTTAGCATTCATCTTCGGGCAAATAGTTGGACATGTTGTAAAGAAAAACTCAATTACATACACTTTGCCTTCATAATCTTTATTACTTACAAGCTTTCCATCTTGATTTATAAAAGAAAACGCAGGTACTTTTTTACGTTCTCCGTTAATTTCGATAAATGCTAAATCATTCGCTTTTGTTTTTTTATCATCTTTAAAATTACTTCTACTCTCTTTTCTTATAACATCGTTATTAGTAATTCTATCTATAATCTTAGGGATAAAAAGGATCCCGAATACCAAAATAACAAAGGCAATCCCTATATATGAATAGCTAGTTTTCTTCATTGCTTTTATTTAAATCATCTGCTCTTCTTGTGGAAGAATCGAAATTTCCTTTTCGTTTTTGTCTATATTCTGTAAATAAAATACGCATATCTTCACTCATCTTATTCTTAATTTCTGCTACTTCAATGCAGTTATAGGCATACATCCCATAAACAGGTTTATCTTTCGCCAATTCATTATCGTTTCTATCATCAAGCCTACCTCTTTGATTTAGATCTTTATCTATTATAAACACTTGATCTGTACCCATTCTGGCATCAAGTTGTGCATGACTTCTTAAGCCATTAAATAGCTTATTGATATCTTGCGGATTACCAAACACAAAATGCCAAAACCTTATGTCTTCGTACGAAGCAATCTCTTGCTTTAGTTTACCAACAGCTTCTTGTGTTCCATCTGGCATTACAATGACCACTTGAAAACGTTTAAACCCCTTAAACTTATCATAAACCAATTCTTTTAGATTTGAAGCCGCTATAACCTTGTCCATAGGTTTTTCCCCAAAAAAACCCAACACAGTAATATGATCCTTTAGGATCACATCATTTTCAGAATCAGAAGAAAACGGCTCTAAATCGTAGACAGTTTCATTGACAACATCCAAAGGTGTATAATTATGGGTTGCCGGGTATAAGAACAATAAAAAGGTAACAGGAAGAAAAAACAAAATTCCCAAAACCACATACCGACCTGCCTTTTTGTAATTCATTAAAACAAATGTATTTAGAATAGTAATTATACGTTGCAAAAATAAAAAAGGTGGTTATTAAAACCACCTTAAATATATCTTTTTAACACTACTTTATCGTGTTATTTAAAAGTCTCTTTTTATAAACCCATCATCATAAACATTAAAAACATAACCGCCTTCTTGCAATAGGATAAATATTAAATATAATATTAAAAATATAGACGTCCATACAACTGCTCTCCTTAAGCCTTTTGTTTCGTCTCGCATGTGCATAAAGTCCCAAGTAATATAATATGCCTTTACAACGGTTAAAATAATGAAAATCCAGTTTAAAAGTTTCATTCCCAAAACCTTTATCATTGACCATTCTGGTTTTACAATACCTAAACCAACCTCAACTGCTGTAACAATAGAAAGTAAAATTAAAACTCCCCAGATTTTTTGAGTATTCGATTTAAATTTAATTAAACCTCTTAATATTTCTAACTTATGTGCGTGTGCCATTTTTAAATTGTTTTATAAAAAATTAAACTAGGTAGAAGAACGTAAATACAAATACCCAAACTAAGTCTACAAAGTGCCAGTACAAACCAACCTTTTCTACCATTTCGTAGCTTTTACGTCTTTCGTATGTTCCCAATACCACGTTAAAGAAAATGATAATATTAATAACAACACCAGAAAACACGTGAAAACCGTGAAAACCAGTAATAAAAAAGAAGAAATCGGCAAATAAAGGCGAACCGTACTCGTTTACATGTAAGTTAGCGCCTTCAACAACCGCTTTACCATTATCTTTTAAAACTTTTAGAGACTCCCCTCTGGAAAGCACTGTTTTCTCACCATGCTCATTAATAATTTGTGTTCTCACCAAAACATTATCATGCGACTCCAATCCAGCTATAACCTCTTCTACCGTATATGTTGGCAAAGTTCCTTCACTCACAAACCACAAACCACTCTTTCGTTCATGCTCTGTTCTCTCTTTAGCTCCTGCAGTAACAAAATCTCTAAGAGCTACACGATGTCCTTCGGTATCAACAAACTGTAAAATATTACCTCCTTTGGTTTGAACAGCACCATAATCACCTTTAATAAAAGTTGCCCATTCCCAAGCTTGAGATCCCACGAAAATAAGTCCTCCTATAATAGTTAAGAACATATATAACGTCACTTTAGCTTTATTTAAGTGGTGCCCAGCATCAACCGCAAGTACCATAGTAACCGACGACATAATCAAGACAAATGTCATGAACGCCACATAAATCATTGGCAATTCTTGACCATGCAAGAACGGTACGTGTGTAAACACCTCATCGGCTATTGGCCATGCATCAATAAACTTAAATCTCGAAAATCCGTAGGCAGCTAAAAAGCCAGAGAATGTCAATGCATCTGAAACGATGAAAAACCACATCATCATTTTACCATAACTTGCTTTAAGAGGCTCGTTCGCCCCTCCCCAGGTTTTACCCTCTGTTCCAGTATTCACAACTGTAGTACTCATATGTAATGGTTATTTTTTAAAAAGTTGCACAAAAATAATCAATTTATTCATCTAATGAAACATCCCTTACTAAATTTTAAAGACTCTAAATAAAGACACTTGCGAGATGTTTTCTTATAATTTTAAAAAGCGTTAAATTATCCTATAAAATATAAAAACAAAAAGAGGTAAACCCATAACACATCTATAAAGTGCCAAAAGGTTGCTGCCAACTCAATACCTAACATTTTTACTGGACTATATTTATGTTTTAAATGATTGTAAATCACTACCAATAAACAAATCAACCCAGCTACAACATGCAAAATATGCACTACTGCTATTAAATAAATGTAAGACATCGTTACATTACTTGTTGGCCCCGTAAAATTATAGCCTAGATCAATAATTTGTTGAAAGCCCAAAAACTGATACACTATAAATACAATTCCCAACACAAAAGTAGCAACTAACCATATGCTCGTTTGTTGTCTATTATCTTTTTTTAAAGATTGTTTGGCTAAAATAAACGTTATACTGCTCAATAAAATAATGATTGTACTTATAATAAAAGCATTGGGCAACTGAAAATCCTTTAACCAATCGGGTCGTGAGCTACTTACAACAAATGCACTAGTCCACCCCGCAAAAGACATGATTAGTGAAATAATACCGAACCAAAGCATCATCTTTTTTGCACGCCCTTGTTTCTCTTCAAAAGTACCTTCTGTTAAATCCATTCTTATCTTATAAATTTATCGACAACATATACTATTTGCACCAATGTAATATAAGACACACTGGCTAACATTAATTGCTTTGCCGCTAATTCTGTCATTTTTTTAAACAGCTGAATGGCATAATACAACATACCCAAGCCCAAAACAAATACAACACAAGCTGCCACTATAGACAAACTTAATGTCCCCGTAAACCCAAATACTGGAATTATAGAAACCAACAATGTCCATATGGTATACATTATAGTCTGTACAGCTGTGCCCCTATCTTGCCTACCTGTTGGCAACATATAAAAACCACCTTTTTTGTAATCCTCGAACAAAAACCAACCTATAGCCCAAAAATGAGGGAACTGCCAAAAAAACTGCAATGCAAACAAAGTCCCTGGCTCTATACCAAAATCGTCGGTAGCGGCTACCCAACCCAACATAAATGGAATGGCTCCCGGTATAGCTCCTACAAAAACAGCCAAAGGTGTTTTTGTTTTTAAAGGTGTATACACACAGGTATATAAAAAAATTGAAATTGCACCAAACATAGCCGTTTGCTTGTTGATACTATACAATATAATAATTCCCAGAAGTGTAAAGACAGATGCAATTACAAAAGCCGTTGTAACCGTCATACGTCCCGACGGAATTGGCCTGTTTTTGGTACGTTCCATTAAAGCGTCCAAATCCTTTTCTATAATCTGGTTAAATGCATTGGAAGCCCCAACCATAAAGTACCCGCCTAAGGCTAATAATACCAAGGTCTTTAAATCGACTATGTCGACACCTAACAAATAACCAGCAAGTGAAGAAAAAACAACACTTAACGCCAATCGCATTTTAGTTATTTCCTTAAAATCTGAAATCACAGAATGTGTTGCTGATGAAGATTTTGAATACCCCAATGTTATAGTTTCTTAAGCGCTTTTGTTTTGCGAGTGCAAATATACTTTATAAAAGCAATTTGAGCAATTGTAAGCCAACATTATTATTTTTAAAATAGTTTCTATATATTTAATAGTTAGGAACTACGCTAAAAATGATGGAAAACAAAAAGGCTCTTTTGGTTATTGATATGCAAAAAGGTTCTTTTACACACAAAACACCCCGATTTGATTCGACTGGTGTGGTAAACAGAATAAATGTACTGGCCGATCTATTCCGCCAGAAGGATTTTCCGGTGCTGTTTATTCAACACGACGGAAATGGGTCGGGTGAATTTGAAAAAGGCTCCCCGGAATGGCAATTGTTAGACACGTTAAAAGTACATTCAACGGATCTTTTAATCGACAAATATGTGAACGATATTTTTTATCGCTCAAAGCTGGAAACCAAACTAGCGGAATTAAACGTCCAAGAGTTGGTAATTACTGGATGCGCAACAGACTTTTGCGTAGCATCTACGATCCAATCTGCTTTAACCAAGGATTACGATATAACCGTGGTTGCCGATGGACACACAACAGCCGACAGACCTCACTTAAAAGCTGAAAAAATAATTGAACACTATAACTGGGTCTGGCAAAACATGATCCCAACAAAAGGTAAAATTACAGTAGAAAATTGTGACAGTATAGCTAAAAATTTCACTTGTACAACAGTTAAGTTAGTCTGATTTTAACATATTGTTTCTACAAAAACTAAAAAAAACCATAATTATGAAGCTAGCAAGAATTTTCATTATCACATTTACATTGCTTATAGGCATTACTATTTCTGCTCAACGAAACTTTGATAATGTAACGATTGAAACCATAAAACTAAGCAACAATATATACATGTTAATAGGTGCTGGAGGCAACATAGGTGTATCGGCAGGGGATGACGGCGTTTTTGTTATTGACGATCAATTTGCACCACTTACAACAAAAATAGTTACCGCTATTAAAGCAATAAATGACCAGCCCATCCGATTTTTAGCAAACACACATCACCATGGCGACCACACAGGAGGCAATAAAAACATGCAAAATCTAGGAGCTGTAATTATCGCTCACAACAATGTAAGACAACGTCTCGAAAAAGATAGTAACAAAGACGGCTTACCCGTGATTACATTTAACGACAAATTAAACCTATATATTAACGACGAACAGGTTGCTATTTTCCATACAAGCAATGCTCATACAGATGGTGATGCCTTACTTTACTTCACAAAAAGCAATGTCCTCCATACAGGTGACACGTATTTTAATGGTAGATACCCATTTATTGACCTAAATTCTGGAGGTAGTGTAAACGGCTATATTGAAGCTGTAAAAAAGACATTAATTCTTATTGACGACGACACAAAAATTATTCCTGGTCACGGCAAACTATCTAACAAAACTGAATATAAAGCCTTCTTGAACATGTTAACAAGTTTAAAAGAAAACGTTCTGAAAGCAATAAGCCAAGGAAAAACAGAAGCTGAAGTAGTTGGCGACTCTTCTATCACCAAAGTTTACGATGATTTAAATTATGGTAGTGGCTTTATTAATAGCGAACGTATTAGGCGTATCTTTTATAATAGCTTAAAGGAATAGCCATAAAAGGGCATTTCTGGTCACTTCCATTTAATTGTTTCCATAATATGCCGTACATCCTTTTCCAAATAGCTTGCTGCAGGAAGGATTGAATCGTAATTAGGTTTTGCGTAAAAATAAAGAGACCCCGTTAAAAAATGTTTTATACTGTCTGTAACATAAAATTGAGATTGCGATGCAGCATTTCCTCCAACTTTATAAAACATCCCAAAAACCTTATGTTGTTCATTTACATACTCTGTAGGCAAAATTTCATCTGCTTTAACAGTGTGTTTCTGTGTAAAGTTTTGGGCATCCCTTAAAAAGTCTATTAAATTATCCCTACTCCCTTCAACCGCTTTATAGGTTAAGTATATAGTTCCTTTTAAGGTTGGGTATTCTATATTAACCCCATAGCTTGAAGTAGTACCCGCAATATTCCTAGTAGAAATATTTGTTGCCAGTCTATTTTTTTCAAACGAAAAAGGCAAATCCGTTTTAACCGGGACATAATTAGCCTTTGGGTATTCCAAACGCAAATAGCCTTTTGGCTTTGGCACTGGATCATCACCACAAGATACAACACATATTGTAATGACCAATAATAATATTATGTTACACTTCATTTAAATGATGGTAAATTTTATCAATTTAATGCGTTTTTTGTCCATAGCTTCAATAGTAAAAACGTAATTTTCAAAATTTATTTTACTATTTAGTTTTGGGAAACTTCCCGAGGTTTCAAGAACAAAACCAGCAATAGTTTCGGCATCTCCTTTATGCGCTTCAAAAACACTATCGTCTTCTATTCTTATAATTTTATAAAAATCCTTTAAGGCCGTTTTACCTTCAAACACATAGTTTTTATCGTCTAATTTTGAATAGGTTAAATCTTCATCGTCAAACTCATCACTAATATCTCCTACAATTTCTTCAATAATATCTTCTAAAGAAATAAGCCCCGATGTACCTCCGTACTCATCTACCACAACAGCCAAATGCACTTTTTTCTCTTGAAACTCTACCATAAGGTCATCCAATTTTTTGTTTTCTGGCACAAAGAACGGCTCTCTAAGCAAACTTGTCCAATCAAATTGTTTCCTATCTATATACGGCAACAAATCTTTTACATAAAGAATGCCTTGAATAGTATCGATACTATCCTTATAAACTGGTATTCGTGAATATCCGTTAGCAATTATTTCTGGTATTATATCGGCATACTTTTGGTCTACATTAAGGGCAAAAATATCAATGCGCGGACGCATAACATGCTTTGTATCGGTATTGCCAAATGACACAATACCCTGTAATATCTTTTGTTCTTCCTTAGTTGTGTCTTCTTCACTTGTAAGCTCCAAAGCCTGCGATAATTGATCGACACTTAAGTTCGATTTTTGTTTTCCCAATTTACTATGAATAGCAATAGTAAAACTCCGCATCGGCAAACTTACCGGAGATAACACAACATCTAATATTTTTAAAGGATAAGCCATAAACGAAGCAAACTTCAACCGATTCCTACTAGCATATATTTTAGGCAATATTTCCCCAAATAATAATATTAAAAAGGTTACGATAATAACTTCTATTAAAAACCTTAATATATAGGATGTAATCCCCTGAAATAAAGAGTTGCCCAAATAAGCAAATAGTATTACTATGCCTATGTTTATAAAATTATTAGCGACTAAAATGGTTGCTAATAATTTCTTAGGGCGTTCTAAAAGACCAGAAACAATTTGAATGCGCTTGGATTTTTTTTCCAAGCCAGTATCGATATCGGCTCTTGATAGTGAAAACAAAGCTACTTCGGCACCAGATATAAGTGCCGAGCATGTTAAGAGCAAAAACAATAATGCAAAACCAAAAACAATTGAATAGTCAATTGTCAACAACAAGGCTTTAAAACTCGCGGGGTCAGGGTCCAAATACTATCGCTTTAGTTAAACATAGTGTCCTGGCACGATACCAAGAACCTTTTAATATTAAAATGGTAAATCATCATCGTCATCGTTAGCTAACATTTCGGGGTTTGCGGCTTGTGATGGGTTTGCTGTTGGATTTTGAGCCACTTGTGCAGCAGATGCATTATTTTCACTTTCTTTCTTAGTTGACAAGAAGGTAAAATCGGTACATTGAATTTCTGTTGAATACCTGTCATTTCCACTTTCATCTTGCCACTTTCTTGTTTTCAAACGGCCTTCAACATATACCTTATCGCCTTTACTCAAATACTTCTCACAGATCTCAGCTCCTTTGTTTCTCACAACAATATTATGCCATTCGGTATTTGTAATACGCTCGTTGGTCTGCTTACTCATATAGGTCTCGTTAGTTGCCAAAGGGAACCGCCCAATGCAACCTCCTCCTTCAAAATAATGCATTTTCACTTCATCTCCCAAATGCCCTATAAGCATCACTTTATTTAATGTTCCCGACATACTATCTTTTGTTTGTTTAAAAAGCAAAATTACAGAATTGCTTTCTTTTTTAAAATTAATAAAAAATATTATTGTAACGGCTCGCTTCTTAAAAATTAAATGTTTCAATAAACTTACCTATTAAAATAGGTACAGCATAATCATGTATTTGTGCAACAGGAATACCTCCAACAGGAAGTTCTTTGATGGTTACAATCCAAAATCTAGTGTGCAAATGTTGGTGTGACAACTTGTGAACAATAGGACCTTCATTATATAACGTAAACTCGAAAGCTCTATTTTTTAACAAACTATGTTTGTTAAGCAACTCTTTAAAAACTACTATATCTGTATTTTTATTGGTTTCAATTAAAGGGAATTGGTACAAGTTCTGCCAGATTCCTTTTTGCTCACGCTTTTCTATGATGGTCTTACCTTCATTAGATATAATCACTAAAAAATTGAAATAACGCTTCTTTATCTTCAATGTTTTATTTTTTACTGGCAATTTGTTTACTGTAGCTGCATTAAATGCTACACATCCATCTTGTAAAGGGCACATATTACAATTAGGGCTTTGCGGCTTACACTGTACAGCTCCAAACTCCATAATAGCTTGATTAAACTCATCTGGTCTTTTAACATCTATCAATTCTTGGGCTAAGGCCTTAAATTCCTTGTTTCCCTTAGAGGTGTTAATGGGAGTAGTTATTCCAAAATAGCGTGCTAAAACACGATATACGTTACCATCTACTACTGCTGTTGCTTCATTAAAACAAATAGAAGCAATAGCACTTGCTGTATAATCTCCTACTCCTTTTAATTTCAACAAATCTTTATACGTATTAGGAAAAACACCTTCCAAATCATTTGCAATATATTTTGCCGTAGCATGTAAATTTCTTGCTCTCGAGTAATAGCCAAGCCCTTGCCATAACTTTAACACTTCGCTCTCTGTTGCTTCTGCAAGTTCAAAAACAGACGGAAATGCATTTAAAAAAGCATTGTAATATGGCAGTCCTTGCTTAATTTGTGTTTGCTGTAAAATAATTTCGGATAACCAAATACGATAGGGGTCTTTAGTAAGTCGCCACGGCATATCCCTCTTATTGATTGAGTACCAGTTAATTAAAATTTCAGAAAATATCATTAATGGATTTTATTTAAGCGGTAAAAATAAACGTTTATAATCTTAAATTTTAATGAATTAGGTTTGAAATATTGAATATTTAATTCCTATATTTGCATCCCTTTTAAAACTTAATAGTAACTTTTAAAAAATAAATATTAAAAATGACGAAGGCTGATTTAGTAGCAAAAATTTCTGAGAAATTAGGAATTGAAAAAGGAGATGTTCAAGCAACTGTTGAAACATTTATGGAAGAAGTAAAGACTTCTTTAGAAAGTGGAGATAACGTATACTTAAGAGGTTTTGGTAGCTTTATCATTAAAACTAGAGCTGAAAAAACAGGTAGAAATATTTCAAAAAACACAACTATAAAGATACCTGCCCACAACATCCCTGCATTTAAACCTGCAAAAGTTTTTGTTGAAGGCGTTAAGTCGAATGTAGACGTTAAATAAGATATTAAAATAAATCATTAATCTAAAAATACACTATTTATGCCAAGTGGTAAAAAACGTAAAAGACATAAGGTAGCAACGCATAAGCGTAAAAAACGTAGACGTGCTAACCGTCACAAAAAGAAAAAATAAATCAAAAAAGTAGTTAGAGCAGCTACTTTTTTTTGATTTTAAAACAAAGACGCTCTTTGAAATGAGTTTATGCAACAAATTGTTGTTATAAACTCCACGGATTTAAAAATCCTGTGAAATGCCTTAAATAAAAGAACTGAGTCGACTCATTTTTTAGTTAAGGCTTTCTGTCTCATAACCAAGATACAGGTAACGAGACAAAATAATGTATAATCCATCTGTACAATTCAGTTGACAGTATTCAGTAACAGTAAGCAGTAAAAAACACTACTAACTGTATACTGAGACTGTAAACTAGAGGGTATGGATAAAAATTAACTAAATGGAAAAAGAATTGATCATTAGATCTAGTTCCGAGGAAGTTGATTTTGCCTTATTAAAAGATGGAAAACTTATTGAATTACAAAAGGATGAAGGAGGTAACAACTTTTCTGTTGGTGATGTGTTTATAGCCAAAATAAGAAAAGCTGTTCCAGGCTTAAATGCCGCATTTGTAAATGTTGGTTACGATAAAGATGCTTTTTTGCATTATCATGATCTAGGCCCAAAACTCCCTTCGCTTTTAAAATTCACAAAACGTGTAAGCACAGGTAAATTAAACGATTATTCTTTAAAGAATTTCCCATTTGAAAAAGATATTGATAAAGACGGCAAAATTGCCGATGTCTTAAAATCAAATCAATCGCTATTAGTACAAATAGTAAAAGAACCGATATCCACTAAGGGTCCCAGAATAAGTTCTGAGCTCTCTATAGCTGGTAGATATATCGTTTTAGTTCCTTTTTCAAGTCGTATTTCTATTTCTCAGAAAATTGAAGACAAAGAAGAAAAGGAACGCTTAAAGCGGTTAGTAAAAAGTATTACCCCGCAAGGGTTCGGAATTATTGTTCGTACTGTAGCACAAGGCAAAAAAGTAGCTGAGCTAGATAGAGACTTACAGAATTTGCTTAGTCGTTGGACTGCAATGTGTAAAAAGCTACATAAAGCCCATCACCCAAGTAAAGTATTAGGAGAAATGAATAAGGCCTCGTCTATTTTGCGAGATATATTCAACGATACCTTTACTAGTATTTACGTTGATGATGAAGAGCTTTACTTTCAAATTAAAGATTACGTGCAAGAGATTGCACCAAAAAAAGAATCAATAGTTAAACTGTATCAATCTAAGGTTCCAATTTTTGAAAAATATGGAATTGAAAGACAAATAAAAACCTCATTTGGCAAAACGGTTTCTATGGCAAAAGGTGCCTATTTGGTAATAGAACACACCGAAGCTTTGCATGTAATAGATGTAAACAGTGGAAACCGGTCAAACAAAGCCAGCAACCAAGAGGATACGGCTCTAGAAGTCAATTTGATTGCCGCTACAGAGATAGCCCGACAATTACGCTTGCGTGATATGGGCGGTATTATTGTAGTCGATTTTATTGACATGACCAACGCCGAAAACAGGCAAAAACTGTTTAATCACTTTCGCGACGAGATGAAAGACGATCGAGCAAAACATAAGATATTGCCTCCTAGCAAATTTGGATTGATACAGATAACAAGACAACGTGTTAGACCCGAAATGAACATTAAAACCCGCGAGGAAAACCCTAATGGCGTTAATGGTTCTGAGGTTGAAGCGCCTATAGGTTTGGTGCAAAAAATAACACATGATCTTGAACAACTATTAAAAAAAGACTATACAAAGCTGACTTTAAACACACATCCTTTTATAGCAGCCTTTTTAACAAAAGGTTTTCCATCTATACGTTCAAAATGGTTTTTTGAACACAAAAAATGGGTTAAAATTTTACCAAGAGATGCTTACACATATCTAGAGTATCATTTTTTTGATAAAAATGGTAATCAAATTAAATAATTAAAAACCCCTTACTAAACCAATAGTAAGGGGTTTTGTTTTTTATGCATATCAACCCTATCTTCTCCCTTCTAAAAATTTAAAAATCAAAATACCAATTAAAGAGATCGGTTCTTAAACCAATATTAAACCAAAGTGTATTGTTTTTAAAAGTACTTGTAGTTTCTGCTTGCGGATTAAAATCCCTAAAAGAAATATCGGCGAAAAGCTTCAGATTAGAAGCTGGGTTAACAACATACCCAGCCTGTAAATTAGCATAAAACGTTTTTGTTTTAATTCCTTGCCCTACTTTAACACCAGCGTCATATGGTCGTTCGTTATAGTTTCTAAAAATATCCCCTCCATAACTAAAGTTGTCTGTTTCATTATTAAAATCAAAACCACGCTTTCCAACCACAAGCTTAGCATCAGCAAACCAGCGATTATAATAATACCGTCCAATTAGTATTGCTTCACTAAAATTAGCACCCCACAAATGTGCCATAGACTGGTTATTATGTCCATAATTTAATACAATAGTATTGTGTGAATAGGTATAGGGACGTACGCGATTGTATTCTAATTGCAAAAGCAAGTTATCTACCTTGAAAGCATTGTAATATTTAATTCCTAACTGATAACCAAACTTATTTTTCCAACTCTTATTTCCTGCTTTAATATCGTTTAACGAAAATTCATCGAGAATAAATTGTCCATAGGTATTAACCGCATCGCTCCATTTATATTTTGCCGTTGCACCTACAATTGCATTTCCGGCGCCTTGTCCCGTTTCAAACTCAATTGCTCTGTAAAATATAATTGGGTTTAAGTAATTAACATCAAAACCCCTGTTATTGGTATCTGTCCACAGTACCGACTCGAACAAACCGATATTTAAGCGTTTGGACACATTCCAACTTAAATAATGATTTGCCATATATTTGGTTAAAAAAGCACCGTCTTCAGTAACTTCTGGTCTTACATCCTTTAACCACATCCAATTATTGGTATATTTAATCTTCCAAAATTTAGTGTTTAATTTTAAGAATGGACTCGGACTGGCCACATCGCTCAACAATAACGAACGGTAGCCATCACCTATGAAGTTTTTCCCATGTCCAAACTGTATATTAATAAATTTAACGGGGGTATAAGATAGATATGCTTCAGCTACAGGATAATCGTATGAATTACTCTTAAAACGCTTTGCGATGCCCCTTCCGGGTATTATGGCTGGGTCTGGACCAAATGCCTTTAAACTTTCTGAATATTGATTGACATATTGTGCGAAGCGCCCCTGGCTCTCAAAAACAGATGCGTAAAAATTAAACTTATTACCTAAACCTCCTTGAACCAAAAATCCACGTGTATTATTATAGGTAGATCCAAAATCGGCATCGGTATCCTTCCCAACCTGTAGATCAAAAATAGGATCGATGGTAAACCAATAATCATCGGATTGCAATTGTACTAAGTGCTCATTCCATAGTTTTTTACCAGCCCAAGTGTTAGTATTCTTCAACAACTTTTCCTTCTCTGCTTTAAAATCGTAATAGTTTGACACCTCATTGTACATAAATGGCTTGGACGCCGTATGGCTATTACTCCCTATAATATTCATGCCCCTGTCAAACCTAGCATATTCACTATGGATAAACGGTATATTTAACTGACTAGCATAGGCTCTATTATTATAGGGCTGCAAACTATTTTGTAAATTATCAAATTCTGACTTTGCCTTCAGTTCCAACTCTGAAAAGCTCTTGACTTCTGATCGGTCCGATATTGCATCTGATTTTCTACTCAATGGAATCGACAACGATACCGAATATTGCTTAAAGGTTGGTAGCCCGTTATATGTAGCGGGTTTTACTTTAGGAAAAATAGCAAATACGCGCCTTAGTTCCTCCTTTAATTCTTCGTATAGAGCTTCAATATAAATCACATTAAATTGTCCTAGGCTATCTACTTCAAAAAGCACCGATACTTCTCCTTTAAAGTCATCATCTTCAAGTTCCTGCGGCATTGTAAAATTTTCGAAAATAAAATCAATAACCTTTGAGTTAAAGCAGGTTTGCATCGAATCTATTGAAACACTTTCACAATCGGGAAAAACCGGATGTTTCTCGTTAAAATACTGATCTTGTGAAAAGGCATTGAATTGAACTATAAGTAGGAGTAGAGCAATAATTCGCTTCATAATCATTTTTGAAAATTGATTCAGTGCTGAAAGATACTATATTTATGGCATTTGGCATTTGTAAATGCCCTAATAAAAACTTAATGAAATCATCCAAACATAAAAAGTCGTTGTCAAAAAAATGACAACGACTTGGTAAGCCCAATAAAATGTGAGTCTTGGATAGTGAGCTTTTACTAATAAGTATGCCTAGCCTTTTATTTTGTAGCTCGAAAACATGTCTCAACACAAAATTCTTTAAGAAATTCACCCGAAGAGTTAGACTTATTCTTAGTAGCCCCACATTATTAATTAATCTTGCACCTTAAATTTTATTGGTAAAGTATAAACAACCCCAACTGCTCTATCTCGCTGTTTGCCAGGTTGCATATCTGGAATGTTATTAATAACACGTTCTGCTTCATTACCGAGCTCTGTATGGGGAGCACGGGTTTTAATGTCCGTAACATGTCCGTTCTTATCAATCTTAAACTGTGTATAAATAACCTGCATACCTGTTAGACCTAAATCGGATGCTAGATCTGTATCAAACTTTCTTTTAACCAATTTGGTAATTTTATCTGACATGCATTTACGTCGTCCTTCATTGTTCTTTTCTTTTTCGCATCCCGGATAGATGGGCACTTGTTCTACCAGCACAAAATCCACATCTGTTTCATCTGGCAGGTCAACAACAGTTATATCTCCTGGATTTAAAGCAGGATCTGTTGTGGTATTTTGCTCTTCTGTAATGACTTTAAGTGTTTCCTTCTTATCATTATCAGAGTTATCAATAATCTCTGGGGGAAGTGTTAAAACCACTTTCTTTTCTGGTATTTTAACCTCGGTTTTAGGTTCTTCATAAATTTTAAATTTAGGGACAACCATTTCAAAAGGATCATCGGGTGGAAGGATTTCTCCTAAATCCTTAGGGACTACTGTTTCAAATTTCATTTCAAGCAGGCCATAGCTAAACAGCAAACAAACAATTAACCCAACCTGAAAATATAGGGTTGAGTTTTTTTGTAAATTTGCATCGTGCTTTTGTGATTTACTCACAGTTTTCTCATTTTGCCGAATGAGTTTGTGAGTTTTCTTTGAAATACTCATAATAATTATTGTTTAATTGTTAATATTATGGTAAAATCACAATAAGCATACCAAAAAAAAATCCCGTTACAAACATGTAACGGGATTTTATATTTTTTAGGTTAGTCCTGAATATAAACTAATCTTGAACTTGAAAGATAATAGGTAACGAATATGGAACTGTTACAGGTTTACCACGCTGTTTACCTGGTTTCATTTGAGGTAACAGATTAATTACACGTGCTGCTTCTTTTTCTAAACCTGGGTGTGGCGCTCTGGCTCTCACACCTACAACTTTACCCGATTTGTCTATCTTAAAGATTACATTAATACGCTGTCTTCCTGACAATCCTAAATCTCCAGCTAGATCTGTATTAAACTTCTTGTTTACAAAATCTTGTATTTTTTTGGACATACATGCTTTCTTGGCATTGTTATCTCCTTTTTCACAACCTGGGAAAACCGGTACATTCTCGATAACCGCAAAAGGAACTTCAATATCTTCATCTACTTCTACTACTTCTACTTCTTCTACTTCTACAATTTCTTCTTCTTGATCGGTTTCAGATGACTCTATTACTGTTTCCTCTACTTCCACTTCATCTTCTACAACTTCAATGATTTCTGGAGCTGCTGGTGGCGGTGGTGGCGGTGGTGGCGGCGTTTTTAATTGTTCTGTGATTGGAATTTCTTCTTCTAACTCTTCATCTAGATTCAACTGTCCGATATCGATATCAGACTTATCGTATGTTTTGTAATTGATCGCGTAATTTGTTAAGAACAGCATTAACGCTAAACCAATTGCGAAATAAAGCGAACTGTTACGCCCAACATTTGCTTCAGGATTTTTTTTAGGTTCCATAATTTATTTTACTGTTTTACTCAGATTGCTAAAATAACTTTTTTTTTACCAAAAAAGCAAACGATTATAAGTTTTTAATCCCAATACTTTTTTGAGACAACACTAACGCAGCAAGCAACACCCCAAAAGTATTTGCAGCTACGTCATACAAGTCTGACGCTCTGGAAGCGGTCATGGTTCCCTGTAATACCTCAATAAGTATACCAAACCCTATTGAAATGATAGCAGCAACAATTATTGCCTTTGTTTTGGTTAGCTTAAATGCATAAAAAAGCGCATTAACCCATAAATAAGTTAACACGCTATATGTCAAAAAGTGAAATATCTTATCGCCAAAGGATATGCCAACATCTGGCAGCTTATTTATTTTAACCAAACTTACAACGGTTAAAGCTACCGAATACAATATAAGTATTGTTAGTGCGTACTTTTTAAGCACCTACAAGTGCTTTATAATCGTCTGCAGACATTAGTTCATCTAGTTGCGCCAAATCGGAACACTTAACTTTTATCATCCAACCATCACCATAAGGATCACTATTAACCTTTTCTGGTTCGTCTTCCAATATTTCATTAAATGCCACAACTTCTCCGGAAACAGGCAAAAATAAATCTGAAACGGTTTTAACTGCTTCAACTGTTCCAAAAATTTCTTCAGCGTCTAGCGTTTCATCCACTGTTTCTACTTCAACATATACAATATCGCCCAACTCACTTTGAGCAAAATCCGTGATACCAATAGTAGCAATATCACCTTCTACTTTAACCCATTCGTGGTCTTTAGTATACTTTAATTCTGATGGTATGTTCATTATATTAAATTTAGTCTTAGAAAATTAAATGGTCTACTAATATTTTTGACAAATGTATTTATTCAAACTTTAAATTCAAACAGTTGTTGATTAATTTCCAAAATTATATCGGATAGTAATTCCAGATCGAATGGTAGTTTGTGGGAAAGCTGTTGAAATGGCATATTCTGAAAACGAATAATCGAAATAAAATATACCTGTTAAACTCTTACTAAAGGCATAGTCTGCCGAATATTTTAAGCCCCAAATAGTTTGACCGGATGTTACCTGATTGTTTTCTAAATCCAGATATCTAATAATTGTTTTATTATCCCTAACAGATACATCGGCCTTCATATTTAAATCGCTTACAATACGTTTACTTGGCCCTGCCAAATTAGATCGAATACGCAAGTCTTTTATACGATACCCCAAACCTAAAATAAACTCGTTACCCTTTATTTCGGTCATTAAATTATTATCAAAACTAAGGGACAACAACCTGTCTTTTTTAATCTCTGCCAAAATCTTTACAGAATTTTTCATCTCAAAATCCAATCGAACCAACGGACTAAACATTTCGGTTAAATTAACATTGCTATACAATGTTTTGTTTTTAAAATTACCACCTTGGTCAAATTCAAACGTATCGGGGTCGTTATCTGAGTCGTAGTCCAAATTGGATTGGAACTGGTTGATAGTATAATTGGAACGGTACCCATGTGTTAACGAAAAACGCTTAAAACGTTTTTTAAACCAATTAAATTTCATGAATCCTGTATACTTTAGATCCCAGTTAGGAATAGGTACGTCTCTAAAAGCACTGGTCTTCACTTTCCCGGCATCTTGCCCTGAATAAGCAGCAAAAAATGCTGGTAATAAAACCGCTTGGTTATTTTTCCCAAAACCTACTGGATAACCTTCTGCATCGGTAGGATACGTCGTATTCCCGTAAAACTGCTCAGCTAATCTTTTAGCCACCACCAGTCTATTTGCTCTAAAATCATTAAAAGCTTCAGAAATAGTCTCATTACTTTTACTAAATGCCGTTTTTATTAATACTGTAGATATATTAAAATTACCGAAAGTATTAGGCGTTAACGGTTCATATTCCAAGTTGCCGCCTCCAGCATCATTTACCCTATAATTTTCGGTATAATTTTCATAATAGGCACGATTTCCAACAATATCGATCTTTAAGTCTTTTACTGGTTCCAAGCTCGCCGACACATCTAATTGTTTGGTATGGGTAGTTGTATATTGTTGATTGAACTCTGGAAATACAGTTAGCCAACCTCGTCGTGCCGCTAGATATCTGATATCACTTTGACTACCAAACGTAAAGCCTACTGTTGGTTTTAAGGTACCTATAAAGCCTGGCGTTCGTATATATCCTGGCAAGAAAGTACCACTATTTTCGGAGTAATTAATTTGTATTCTCTTTACACTGGTTAGTATATCTACACCTGCATTCAGTAGCTTGGTAACGGATTTATTTTTACTTTTCGGGGTCTTTGCTTGGTTTGAATTGGCTCCCGGCGGGTTGCTTCTTGAACTTGTTCTGGCTCTAACCGTCCTTACTGGTTTCTTTACCAAACCAATGTACTTATAAAGCTTATCCATGTCTAGTGACCCATTAATATTGTGAAGATTGGAATTCTGAATGGTATTACCAAGATCATAAGTCTGTCCGTCTAATTCCAAATTACCAAACAGGTCTGAACCTTTTTGCCATAGAAAATCACCACTATACTGATAGGTGGCATTTATAAAACTAAAGGTTGGTATTTTATTAATAGGCAACTCGTAGGTTACGCCCAAATTTTGTGATTGTCTGTTAGGGTCTCCAAAGTCAAGAATACCATCCCAAATATCCAACGTCGGATCTTGCTCCCTAAATTCACTGGCTATATTATCCTTAAAATAATTACGTACAATATTGTTATTTGCTGCTGTAAAATTAAATTGTAGCGAACTGGTCAAGTTGTAATTAATGGTATATTGAAAATCGAAGGTATAGTTTCTTCTAAATAACTCTTCAATACCAATATCTTTGTCTCCTAGATCGATTTCCCTAAACTTCTGTCTGTTATACTGTCTATTAATATCGGTATTAACAGTAAAACTGGCCGGCAATAAATTAAAATTGAAATCTTTTAATATTTTCCAGTATTTCCCTGTAAACAACGAATCGTTCTTTTTAAAAGGTTCGATACTAATGGGCTCGAAATTAAAAGCATAATTAGCACCGGCTCGCAGGTTTTTATTTATTGAATTTTCGATCTCAAAATCACGATGTTCTACTTTGTTATAAGAATAATTTAAGGTAAAATTTTCTACATCGTAAAAGCGCGGTTGGGCTTCTTCAGAGGTTCTTATTTTTCTAACGCCTATAAAGTTAATGCTCGTCCTTTTTGTATAGTCTTCAGACTCTTGTTTAATACGTTCCCTATCGGCATTGGTTTCAGCGGCATCCAATCGGGACTCCAAGGTTAAATCCTTATAAAACTGATCGTATTTTGGCGTGATTAGTTCTTCACTCTGGCCATAATTAAAAGGTAATTGTACACCCCATTTTTTTGGCAACAACTGTCCTACATTTATATTGGTTACAACATCGTATTGCTTAACATCTTCTAAACTACGTTGGCTTGGTCCTTGTTCTATCGCACCAAAGCCCGAAGTACTCTGTCTTCCTGTTGCACTAATATTGGCAAAATCTGCTAAGTTGGTATCCATACTTACTACAGCAGCCCAACCGCCTTCGTTATCTAAATCGGACAATCGCAATTCGTTAAACCAAACTTCTGCACATAAATTATTTCGAATGGTTCTATTCTTTACCCCAACCATAAGGGTTCTTATATCTCCAAAATTCGGATTACCTTTAATGGCTATACGGTGCTGCCCAGAAACATAACCTTCAAAAGGATCGGCTACAGGCACCGCTTCTCCATTCACCACATCATAAAACGTCGGGTCTTCATTTGCCAATGTGCCTTCTGAAATTCCAATCGATTTTATAGCTCCTAATATACTTATAGGTAAATTAATTTCATTAGCATCTGGCCATAGCTCTTCTCTTGAAACGCCTGTAGATACTTGTAACGGAATCTCTATTTGGTAATAGTTTTCATTAAGGTCGTTCCCCATACGAATAAATCCGACCAACTCATTATCGGTAAGTGTACCAGCTTCGTCATCTTCGGCATGTATAAACATTCGTAAACGTTTATACTGGCGCATATCTATATTTATATTCTTATAGACCGCTCTGGAATCTTCAGATTCCAAATCACACACATTAACTACAAGGGATTGTTCGTTCTGCTCTATAACAGTATTGTTATTAAATAACTCTTCGGGTTCGATACCTGGAGGCCTTTTATAACTACCTTCATTTTCAATGGTTCCTATTACGCCCACAGAGAAATCTGTTTGGGGGTCATCCGGTGACGGATCGTTTTTATCTAAAGCTAAGGTATAACGGCGCCAATCACTTCTAACCAACTCTAAGGTCCCAAAACGAAATACGGTACTTTGCGTAAACTCTTTAAGATACAATCGTGTAAAACGTACCGAACGTAAATCGCTAATTCCTCCAATGGCTTTTACATGACTTCCTTGGACTGGAATTCTAAACTGATACCAGCGCACATTTCGGGTATCACCATTGGGCAACACACGGGGTCTGTCTTTATAATCCCTTAAAAATTCTTTTAATGGGTTGCTGTTGGGAATATTTTCGAAATCTGCCTGAGATGTCGGCAAGTTTTGTCTGGTAATTTCCAATTCATATTCAAAATAGCTATCAATCGTGTTCATGGTATTGTCGCGATTAATATCTTCAACATCGGGTTGAGTATTGGCTCCCCGATCCCTGTTAGTAAATGTATCTGGGGTATTACCTTCTACGCCATTGTAGCGTTTATAGCGCTCAAAAATATTACCTTCGGCATTTAGGAAATAGGTGTAGTTATCGTTAGCCGGGTCGGCTCCAAAGTTTGATCCAAAATTAGCGGCTTCTTCTGCATCATCATAGCCATCGTATCCTACATCTTGATTATCACGCTCCTCTCCTAGTGTATCGAATGCATAAATTAAGGACTGGTTTTGTGGCACGACAGTCCCCCATGATGTAACTGGTAATAAATCGATATTTCCATCTTCTGGCAATCCATTTTCATACAGTTTACGACCATCTTTGATAATGTCTTCTGAAATATTACCCAAATTAAATACTAACTTCCCTCCTGGATTATTTGGGTTATCCTGAAAGGGATCTTGTAACCAAAATTCAATATACTCTACATTGGCCTGTTCTAGATCGGTAGATGTTAACTGACGTGTTATACCGCCCCAACTATCTATTGGGTTATCAATAATACCATCGGCAGCAGATGACTCAAAATTATAAGGACCTCGTTCGGATGGATAATAAGCTAAATCTAATGTATTAAGGACGGATGTTTGTCCTTGTACCAAATCCCTGTCTGGAAACAATTCATTAATAAAAACACGACTTGCATACAAATCCGACACATCATCATCTGACACATCCCCAGGACGTTGGCCACTATAAAATATGGGGTCAATCGTGTACCAATTTAACATGGCCCGTTGGTAACCGTTCTGGATACCGTTTTCATCTTCATTCGGGTTACTGGAAACATTTAAACCTAAAGGCCTACTCGATAAAAACCAAGACTGCTGCGATTTTAGATCGATAGCGTTCTGCGTTCCTTCAAAATCATCTATATAAGAGGTTGCTTCTCCATTAAGATTGGTGCCTTTAGGCGCTCCCGGTGCTAAATAAGCGAACTCTCCTCTTAACGACAAGTTAGATTCTACATCGGTATCTATGTTTGGTAATTTATTTACCAAACGTGTTAAAAACGGCACTTTGGTCGCATAATTACCATTAATACCAAAAATAGTATTGTTAATAGGTTCTGAACCATAATTGGCTTTTTGGGTAATGGGTCTTTCATTTAAATTCAACAGGGTTCCACCTAAAACAAAATTATCATTGAACTTATGTTCTATGTTAATTCCTGTAAAACGTTTGGTCTGTTGCCCAAATACGGCATTGTTTTCTGTAGAGACCTCTATAGGTGTATTCGATGCTTTTAAAGCTTCATCCAATATTTGTACACGTCCCAACTGGTAATTTACTGTATAATCGATACCTTCCACTAAAACACGACCTCCTGCCGTTACTTTTACCGACCCTCTGGGCACATTGAACGAATTTAAGGGGATACCTCCATCGCTTCCTGTGGATTTATAACGCCCTTTAAGTTTGAACTTATTTTTTTCTACAGCTTGTAAAGCGGCTGTTTTTGTGCTGCTATAAAGCACATTATAGACATACTTCTTTTGGTTTTCGTTGTAGGTCGTGGTATCATCGTAATTTTCACTTGGACTAAGTGACAACTTTCTAAACAGGTAGGATCCAAAAGGCTCGACACTTGGAAATATAATTTTACCATTTTGGGGTAATACGGTAATACCCGGGACAAAATCAAAAAAACCGTCTCCGTTACCTTGCGGGTCGTTGTTAAAGTTTAATCTATCCAAGTTAAAAACCCTTAACAAAGGTGTTTCTTCTAAAGGATCTTCATTATTACCGGGTGCTGGAAATGCTGTTGATCCAACTGGGCTGATAAAGTTTAAGGGGGATGCTTCATTGTAAAAAATGTTCAACTTAAAATCGTCCTGACTCAAATCATAAGCTTCGGTATCGTAGATGTTTTTCATCATCAAGTCCCAAACGGGCTGATCTACACTGGTAACACTACTCTTTATCATCTTTAAAACCAGATTAGAGTTAACTACCGATGTTACTTGTCCAGAACCATTTGTAGTGACTTCGGTTGCGTTAACACCATCATTTGCAAACTCCCCTACCTGATACACCTGCCCTCCAATGGTAAACTGAAAAGCAACAGCCAAAACTTCGTCATTATTTAAACGTTGGTTCAAAGAAATATATCCTAATTGGGAATTATAAGTATATTCAAATATTTGTTTTGTCTCATCATGAATCAACTTTCTGGCATTTTCTAATTTCACATAATCAAAACCTTCGTTGACATTAGGCACCAATATACCGGACCGTACTGTGGCTACATCCCGAATGGCCTCTGTAATTTGTGACCCTGTCCCTCCAATATTAGTAGGATCGAAATCGTTATTTCCATTATCGGGAATGGCATTAAATCCTACATTAACGAAACCACTAGGAGGTGTTTGTAAACCGATGACATCTGATTCTCCCAAATCCTGAAATGCTACAATATTCCTAACGTTATCGGTTCTATTACTTCTATTGGTTACCCAGACCTCTAATCGTGTTATTTGTAAACCTTTGGTATCTATAAACGGATAGTTTTCTAATGCTTTATCATAGGTATCCCTAAAATACTGTGCTAAAAAGAAGTGACGGTTTTCGTCATAGTCCCTAATAAACCTCTCGAATTCTTCCAGTGTCCCGCCGCCTTGTGCGACTACTCTGTTGGCTTGCGATTTTTGTTCGGAAAACACCCCTGTAACTGTTGTTCTTCCAAATTGTAATTGGGCCTTTACACCAAATAAGCTTTGTGCTCCCGTAATTAAGGAACTGTTTAGGGGCATACTTACATTACCAACTTCAATCTTCTGAATGATATCGTCTTCGGTAGGTGTATACTCCAGCTTTATAACATTTTGAAAATCAAAAGTAGACTGGGTATCGTAATTAGCGTTTACCTGGAGGCGTTCGCCTACCTTACCCAACAAACTTAAACTTATACGCTGATCGAAATCGAATGTAAAATTACTTCTGTTTTTAGGTGAAAATGCGGGATTATCTTGTTTAGAAAAAAGAATTCCTAAATCCATCTCTACCGAACCTTGCGGCACAACTTCAATGGTGTTACCTCCAAAAACCGATTCAAAAAAGTCTGAATCTACATAAAATTCAGGCAACAAATTTTTTTGGGCATCTTCTGAACCTTCCTTTTTACCATCTAAAGCATCTATCTTTTGTTTATAGTACGAACTTAAAGTCTCTTTAGCGACTAATTGATAGTACTCCTTAGGCGTTAAAATTAGTGGGTATTTAATGTTATAACTACCTATTTTCTCTGTGTATATATATCTGTTCGTAACAGGGTCGTAAGTATATTTAGATTCTATACTTTTGGGGTTTGGCAACTTGATAGTTCCCAAATTAAAACCAGTCTTAACACTATCCTGCGGATTTTGCTGGGACCATACATTGGCTGTAAATAACAGTACTATAGCTATAAAAAAGTAGTGTTTACTTGACTTATATAGATTATGGTTTGTTATCTTCAAAATTTATTATAAGTTTTTTAAAGCCTGTTTTATAATGGTTTCAACACTAGCATCAGGCTGTGCTACAATAATTTTATCTACAACGCGCTCGGCCTGTTTTTTAACAAAACCGAGAACTTCTAAAGCTGATAACGCTTCATTTTTATTGGTATTGCCTTGAGGTGCGGAAACTTCGTCTAGATCGTAAATCTTTAAGATTTTATCTTTGAGGTCTAAAATGACCCGTTGTGCCGTTTTTGCACCTATACCTTTAACAGATTGAATTAAAGCAACATCATTACTAGCTATCCCTTCCCGGATTTGTTTTGGTGTTAAGGACGATAGCATAGTACGGGCAATGCCTGCCCCAATACCACTTACGGATATTAGCAACCTAAAAATCTCCCGTTCTGCCGATGAGGCAAATCCATAAAGTGTATGCGCATCTTCTTTTACCTGAAGATGTGTGTATAATTTTAAGTGTTCACCATCTGGGATTTGAGAGAAGGTGTGTAATGAGATGTGCAACATGTACCCCACTCCATTACAATCAATAACAACATTTGTTGGATTTTTTTCAACAAGTCTTCCTTGAATATGTGTTATCATTTATAGCAATTTGTTAACCTATCAAATGTAAGAAATTTAATTTCACTTTTTACTTACTTGTCTTATTTTCTATATCCCACTTTCCCTTTTGCTGTGCATCGATTACAGAAATAGCAGTCATGTTTACAATTTCATCAACACTCGCACCTAATTGAAGGATATGAACTGGTTTACGCATACCCATCATAATAGGCCCAATAGAATCTGCTTCGTGCAACTCTTTTAATAATTTATAGGTAATGTTAGCTGAATCTAAGTTAGGAAAAATCAATGCATTTACTTTTTTACCAACTAACTTAGAAAATGGGAATTTCTCACGAAGCATTTCATCGTTTAACGCAAAATCGGTTTGCAACTCTCCGTCTACATGCATATCTGGATAATGGCGGTGCAAATACGAAACGGCTTCCCTAACTTTTGATGCTCTTTCATTTTCTGAAGACCCAAAATTTGAATAGGAAACCATTGCTAGCACAGGATCCAATCCAAACATTTTAATGACCTTAGATGTCATTTGTGTTATCTTAGCAAGATCTTTCGCATTGGGATCTATGTTAATAGAGGTGTCACTTAAGAACAAGGGACCTCTTTTGGTCATCATTAAGTTTGTAGTAGCCACTCGTGTTGACCCTTTAGCCATTCCAATAAGTTCAAGCATTGGTTTTACTACTGATGGATAACTGCGGGAATATCCCGAAATTAAGGCATCGGCATCGCCTTCGTTAACCATCATGGCAGCAAAGTAATTACGCTCGCGCATTAACTTTTGTGCTGAGTAATAGGTTACACCGCGTCGTTTGCGTTGTTGCCAATACACCTTGGCGTATTCATTTTTACGGGCTTCTTCTTCATCCGATTTAGGATCTATAATGGGAACATCGGCATCAAATTCAATTTCGGCCTTAAGGCGTTCTATGTCGTCTTTTCTTCCTAATAAAATAGGATAGGCAATACCTTCCTCATATACTATTTGTGCTGCTTTTAAGACATCTAACTGATCTGCCTCGGCAAATACTACACGTTTAGGATCTAATTTTGCCCTATTAAGCAACAACCTTACAAGTTTATTATCCGATCCTAGGCGCTCTAACAGACTATCTCTATACTTCTCCCAATCGGTAATAGGCTTTTTAGCAATACCACTATCCATTGCAGCTTTTGCTACAGCGGGAGGTACTTCTGCTATTAATCGCGGATCGAAAGGTTTTGGGATGATGTAGTCACGTCCAAAAGCCAAGCGTGTTTCACCATAAGCAATATTCACTTGTTCTGGCACAGGTTCTTTTGCCAATCTGGCCAAAGCTTCTACGGCAGCCATTTTCATGGCTTCATTAATTTTCGTAGCGCGCACATCAAGAGCCCCTCTAAAGATAAACGGGAAACCAAGGACATTATTTACTTGGTTTGGGTGATCGCTACGGCCTGTTGCCATAATGATATCTTTGCGGGTTTTTATAGCCAGATCGTATTTTATTTCCGGATCGGGATTGGCCATGGCAAATACAATGGGATCTTTTGCCATAGACAATAGCATTTCTGGTGATAACACGTTTGCCATAGAAAGCCCTATAAAGACATCGGAATCTTTCATAGCCTCTTCAAGTGTATCTATTTTTCTGTGTGTTGCAAATTCGGCTTTTTCTCTTGATAAATCTGGTCTGTCATCGCGAATAACGCCTTTGCTGTCCAACATAACCATATTTTCCCGCTTTGCCCCAAATGCTTGATATAAACGCGAACATGATATGGCTGCTGCGCCTGCTCCACTTATAACAATCTTTACTTCATCTATTTTCTTTTCGGTAAGTTCTAACGCATTTAAAAGAGCCGCTGCCGATATAATGGCCGTACCATGTTGATCGTCATGCATTACAGGGATATCCAGTTCTTCCTTTAAACGCCTTTCAATTTCAAAAGCGCCTGGTGCTTTGATGTCCTCTAGATTGATACCTCCAAACGTAGGGGCTATCTTTTTAACAGTTTCTATAAATTCATCGACATTTTCGGTATCGACTTCGATATCAAAAACATCAATGTCAGCAAAAATTTTAAATAATAAACCTTTACCTTCCATAACAGGCTTTGATGCTTCAGGACCAATATTCCCTAAGCCCAAAACGGCTGTTCCATTAGATATAACGGCCACTAAATTCCCTTTAGCGGTATACTTGTAGGCTTTGTCTTTGTCTTTTTCTATTTCTAAGCAAGGTTCTGCTACTCCCGGAGAATATGCCAAAGATAAATCTCTTTGTGTTGCATATTTTTTAGTTGGCACCACTTTTATTTTCCCTGGTGTAGGTTTAGCGTGATATATAAGGGCCTCTCTACGTTTACTTTCTTCACTCATATCTAAAAATAGTTAGTTTACTTTTGTCTACTTTTTTAATTATTTTCAATGACCTTAATTAGATTGCCTTCGGCACACATATGTAACACATTTAATATCACGCCTTTGTGCAACTAGGGATATAGTCATGAATACTTCATTAAATAATAACAAATAACTGAAACCCTACATGTCTACTTAACAAGGGGTTCTTTAACTGACAAATATAATAATCCTATTAAGTAAACTACTATTCTTTTAAGAATTTGACGCCTGCAAAAGCAAATAAAGCATGTAGATTTGATTACATAGTATCTATAGGATAAGCCACTTCTTTTCCTGTACTTTTATCAATTGGCATTTGCGCTTTTGTTTCTTTTAAATACTTGGAAAGCAAATCTGCCAAGGCTTTGGCTTTTTCTGTTTCTTCATGTACCAAGTCATTTTGCTCGCTAATATCTTCCTTAAGATTAAATAGCTCAATTTTTCTATTAACATGGTGGTAAATTAATTTCCAATCACCTTTTCGAATTGCACTGTATGGTGGTTGATCGTAGGTATTAGGGTAATGCCAATAAATGGGTCGGGCTTTTTCATAAGTGTCTTCTTTTTTTAACAATGGCACAAAACTAACACCATCCTTACTGGTTTGAGCGGCTTCTGGCATATTAGCCATCTCCAAAAAAGTAGGAAATATATCTTCGATTATTATATATTGATCGCTTACAGAGCCTGCTTTTGTAACGTCCGGCCAATTTACAATCATGGGAACCCGTATTCCACCTTCGTAAGGGGTCAATTTATGTCCTCGAAGCGGTAAGTTTCTAGCTGCCTGTTTAGGAGCTCCGTTATCTGACATAAACACAATAATTGTATTCTTATCCACTCCCAATCGTTTTAGATTTGCTCTTATATCTCCCAAGGACTTATCCATACCTTCTAACATTGAAGCATAGACTGCATCAAATTCGCTTAATCCACGCTCTTTATACTTTTGATAAAAACGATCGTCTTTCTCCCAAGGGGCGTGGATTGCATAATGGGACATATACAAATAAAAAGGTTTTCCTTGCTCTACTGCTTTATTAATAGCATTATTTGCTTCCTCTGTTAAGGCTTCGGTAAGATAAATATCTGTCCCATGATACTTTTCCAATCCTGGGACATCCCAAATGTGATTTCCTGGTGACCGCCAGTGGGCACTAAAATTGTTTTTTGCCAAATAACTTCCCGGGCCTCCGGCTGCATGACCAGCTATATTTACATCAAACCCCAGATTGGTAGGATCTTCCCCAGAAGTGTCTTTAGCTCCAAAATGTGCTTTTCCAACGTGAATGGTTCTATACCCCGCTTTTTGTAACAACCCAGGTAAGGTTTCTGCATAAACAGCTTTCTCTTGATCTGGTTCTGCACTAAGTCCGTTAACATTCCATTGGGGTGGGGTTAAACTAGAATGGGGTGGTTCTGGTGATTTATCTTTTCTTAAAGTCCAAGTGGTAACCCGATGTCTGGCAGCATTCATTCCTGTCATTAAACTAATACGGGAAGGAGAGCAAACAGCAGTTGCATAAGCCTGGGTAAACTTTACGCCATCTTTGGCTAATTGCACCATATTAGGTGTGTAATATTGTTTATTTAGCTGCGTAGTATCTTTATAAAATGGCAATGATGTATCTTGCCACCCCATATCGTCAACAAAAAAGAACACAATATTAGGCGTTTTTGTATGGGACTTATCCTTGCTTGGTTTCTCACAACAGTAAAGCAATAGTGATGTGATTAAAGCAACATAAATTTTACTTATCATCGTGGTCTATTTTTTGTTAATTTCTTGATGGTATTTTTTTGCAAACCGTTTTCCCAACTCCAGAATACCTAGGGTATTAAAATGAACTACATCATTGGGATAGGGGGAGTTTGGTTCATCACTTCTTAAAGACAAATCATCTGTATCGATTACGAATGCCTTTTTTACTGAAAGTTGATCTTCTGAATCTTGCGCGACCCTTCTTTGAGCATCCCTTACTTGTTCACGACCAGTAAATCGTGGTAATGGCTTAGGAATTACATATCCATAAATAAACAACATGTTATTGGCGTGTAATTGTCTTCTAATCCTCTTAATAAACGTATTCAAACGTATCCCATAGTTTACTGAGTTCTCCATACCAGCGATATCTCGCGCATCTGCCTCACCTTGTTGCCAAACCATAGCTCTAATGGTTGGCTTGTAGCCCATATTTCTCAAAGTTTCGAGTCCACTTGTAACTGTGTTGATAAACTTTTTATATTCACTTCCAAAATGTACCGTATCTCTATTATTCTTCCCTGGATTCCATTGTTCGTAAAGATTTGATCCGGACAACGCATGCTTGATGACAGCAAACTTCTTATCTGGGTATAAGTACTGAAGTTCTGTCCCCAAACTCAATTCCACCCCAAATTTATCTGGTGTCTCTGATGCCTGACATAAAGGTTGCCATGTCATAGGGAGCCCTCCTCCTCCTAACCACTTTGAATAGTAAAACAAAACCTTAGAATCTATTTTAAAATCTTTAGGGATATTTTTCATATAGCCCTGACCAGTAGCATTGGATTGCCCTCCAATTAGGATCACATCTATAGGTTTTAATTGTCCAAAAACATGACTACTCCAAATAACAATAAAAACAGCCATTAATTTAAAATACTTCATACCAACCTAATACTAATTTAAATTTATTTTTAGAACGTGACCTACGCAACGATCTCCTCCAAAAATATTCCAACCGCTGGGACCGTAGAGATAGGCTGGTTTATTATTTATCATCAATATTTTGGGGCGTTCCAATTTAGGGTCAGAACCATAAATTTTAACGAGCTTCTTCTCATCATAATCTTTGTAATATTCAGGCAACCTATTGTAACCTATTGTAGCTTCTTCTATCTTAAAAGTTTTACCATCTTTAGATTTCCATAAAGTTCCGCCACCAACAATGCCTGTGTTGTTGCCATGGTTATCTGTTGTTAGCAGATATACTGCATCTTGATATAGAAAAACGGTACCATCCTCTAAGGTTCCCTTATTGGAAGTTACTGGCGTATCGGTTATAGTGTAAGGTCCCTCCAAACGATCGGCAATGGCCAACCCATATTGCAGTCCTTGTTTTCCAACTGATTTAAAGTATAAATAATACTTTCCATTAAAAGCTAAAAATGCTGGGTTTGCTACACCATTTCGTGATTTATAATTCCACTTATTCGGATTGTTAGCATCTAAAATCTTACCATCAACACCTACTTTTTTCCATGGCCCATAAGGTGACTTCGAAATTGCCATTCCTATACTTTGGTTACTGGGGTGTGGCGGCTGTTTGTAATTGGTGTTTCCTATATACAATAGCACATAGGTATCACCTACTCTTTTTATTTCTGGATTGTGGGGCGCATACTTGTCCCAAGTATTTTTTCCAGTCCCTGCAATGGCTATATCTGAGAATTTAAAAGGCCCTTCAGGAGTATCTGCCACATAATGTGCAATCTCTGACGATTTACGCCAGGCTGGATCTACGTTTTTTTCGGGCCACCTAGCTACAAACAAATGTGTTTTTCCTTTATCATCTTGTATTGGGGCACAACCCCATATTGTGTAATCATTATCTTGAACGGCTACACCTTTCCATTCCAAATGTTTGGCAATAAATGACATCTCTTTTAGGCGTTCCTTAGTTTCTTGCCCTAAAAGGCTTTGAAAAACGAGTATAGCAAGTATAAATATCAACGATGATTTTCGCATTGCTTGTTTTTAATAAAGTTAGAAAGCCGGTAAGTTAATAAAATAAAAGAGACTTCTAATCCTTTAAAAAATCAATATTCCGCTTCAACCCAGAAAACTTGGTTCGCTTAACTGCCGATTTTTTAAATAGTTTCTTAAAGGTGTCATCGGTAATCTCTTCCCAGTCCTTTTTTGTCATGGACAACAACTCGGGATGGGGATTAAAAAGAGGCTCATTGTGGGGCTTAGAAAAACGATTCCAAGGACAGACATCCTGGCATACATCACAGCCAAACATCCAATCGTCCATTTTGCCTTTAAATTCTGACGGTATGTTGTCTTTTAGTTCTATAGTTAAATAGGATATACACTTACTACCATCAACCACATAAGGTTCAATTATCGCTTGTGTAGGACAAGCGTCGATACAGGCTGTACAGGTACCACAGTGATCGGTTGTTGGCAAATCGTATTCTAACTCTAAATCAATAATCAATTCTGCTATAAAATAAAACGATCCTACTTGTTGGGTCAACAGATTACTATGCTTACCTATCCAGCCCAAACCACTTTTGGCGGCCCAAGCTTTATCTAAGACCGGAGCTGAATCCACAAAAGCCCTTCCATGAACTTCTCCTATATTATCCTGAATAAATTGCAGTAACGACTTTAGTTTGTCCTTTATAACAAAATGGTAATCGGTGCCATAGGCATACTTTGAAAGTTTATGGGTGTCTTCTGTTTGCTTCTGGTCTGGATAATAGTTTAATAATAGTGAAACAACCGATTTTGATCCGTCGACAAGTTTGGTAGGATCCAAACGCTTATCGAAATGGTTCTCCATATATTGCATTTGGCCATTCCTATGCTTCTTAAGCCAACTTTCCAACCGAGGTGCTTCTTCTTCTAAAAAGGCTGCTTTACTTATGCCACAAGATAAAAAACCGAGGCGTTTGGCTTCGGTTTTTATGAGTTGGGTATGTTTATTTTTTAAATCCATTAGGTCATCCGAAAATCATTTCAGAACAACGCATTAAAACAATCCTCCTTGAATACCTCCTTTTACACGCCCTAAATGTTTATAGGCTTGCTCTGTAACTTCACGACCACGGGGTGTTCGCATTATAAACCCTTGTTGTATTAAGAATGGTTCGTAAACTTCTTCAATAGTTTCCGGACTTTCGCTAACGGCTGTTGCTATGGTTGAAATCCCCACAGGACCACCTTTAAACTTATCTATAATGGTTGATAGAATTTTATTATCCATTTCGTCCAAACCGTGGGCATCAACATTTAATGCTTCGAGCGCAAATTTAGCTATGGTAATATCTATAGTACCATTGCCCTTTATTTGTGCAAAATCCCGCACCCGCCTAAGCAAAGCATTCGCAATTCTGGGCGTTCCCCTACTTCGTCCAGCTATTTCTATGGCTGCCTCCATAGTAATAGGTGCTCTTAAAATACTGGCACTACGTTGTACAATGGTAGTTAACAAATCTGTTTTGTAGTACTGTAGTCTGCTTTGAATACCGAAACGCGCACGCATGGGAGATGTTAATAACCCAGATCGTGTTGTCGCACCTATTAGAGTAAACGGATTTAAGTTTATTTGTACCGATCGTGCGTTAGGCCCCGACTCGATCATAATGTCAATCTTATAATCTTCCATAGCCGAGTATAAATACTCTTCGACAACAGGGCTTAACCGGTGGATCTCATCTATAAACAGCACATCGCGTTCTTCTAAATTGGTAAGTAAGCCAGCCAAGTCACCTGGTTTATCCAATACAGGCCCTGAAGTCACCTTTATCCCTACGTCTAATTCGTTAGCTAAAATATGCGCCAAGGTCGTTTTCCCAAGCCCCGGAGGTCCATGAAAGAGTGTATGATCGAGGGCTTCTGTTCTTAAATTTGCAGCTTTAACAAATATCTGAAGATTTTCCAGCACCTGATCTTGCCCTGTAAAGTCACTAAACGACAAGGGTCTTAACTTTCTTTCAACATCCAACTCTTCTGGTGAAAAATGTTCGCTTGATGGATCTAGGTTCTCGTTCATATTAAAGCCCCTTCGACTTCGCTCAGGGTGACATTCGTTTCAATTTAATTTTTTCTGATCAATAGTAACAAAAAACAACATAAGCAAATATAAACAAAAAGCCTTTCCGAAATGGAAAGTCCTTTAATTATACATTGTTTCTATTACTCCTTAATAATGGATTTTGATATCGTGCCTTTATTTGAGTGTATATTGATAATATATAATCCTATGCTCAAGTCTGAAAAATCTAGTTTTTCTGTTATCTGCTTAAAGACTTTCAATTTCTTTCCTGTTAAATCATACACTTCTATGCTTTCAATTTGCACATTGCTTTTTGTTTTAACAAATAATGCTTCTCCTATTGGATTTGGAAATATACTTACAGAATCTTTTAACAGATCCTGCTCCAGCCCTAAAGTTCCTGTAACAAATGTTTTTACAACTCCATAACTTGTTCCTTTATTATTAATAGCATAGGCTGCATACGAATATTGGGTATTTGCTGTCAACCCTGTAATAGATTCGCTAAACATTCCTGTACCAGAGCTATTATCATCTTTAATAACATTAGCACCTCCTATTTGCGGATTGGCATTTTCAGACGTTATCGCATAAACAACACCTCTTTCTGTTACCGTTGTTCCTCCATCTGCTGTTACATTACCTCCCATAGTTGCTGAAGTGGCATCAAAAATTGAGATAGATGTTGTAGTTACAGTAGGAGCTGTAGGGATTTCGAAATATAAATTATCTATTGCTAAATAATGTACTTCGTTCGCTCCTCCAACCGTATTATTTAAAGGTACCACTTCAAATTTATCGATTAGAATACTTTGATTAATATTGGAAAGACCTAAAAAATTAAATCCCTTATTATCATCGTCAAAAGTCGGTGAAAAAGTCTGGGTGAATACCGGTGTTCCAGAGCCATCTTTATAGCCTTTTATAGTTACACCAACCGAATGCAAGTCATTATAAGAACCATTGTTACTCATATATAGATAAAACCCTTTTAAAAAAATATCGTTCCCGTCCGTTGTTTCAATCGACGCTGAATAGGGCGTTCCTCCATCTGCTATTATCGAAGGTGACGAATCTAAATTATCTAAGTAATATAAACTTTCACTTGCTCCAATACTTGTTCCATCTGTATGGACTTGTAAAGAATTGTTAAGTGTAAAAGACTGACTGTTACTAATAAAAGTTGTTGAATTATCTGAAGCTGTTTCAAAGTTTTCAAAGTTATAGTTTCCAACTGGAGATTGTGACCAAATAATCTCATCGATTGCAGCATAAATAAGTGTTCCTCCAGAAAAATCCAAACTAACTTCATCTACTAATGTATCACCATACCCTAAACTCACTAAGTCGATAAAAGTAAAACCATTGGTCTCTTGATTTGTCCAGGTTACATCGCCTCCCGTATCATCTATTGTTAGAGAAAAAACTTCAGCATTGTCCTTATACGCCTTTAATGTAGCCGCTTGACTTGTATTTACTGGCACACCAGAACAATCAGTACTTGAATAAACAAATAATGAATGAATATAGATATCTGACCCATCAGTAGTTTTAAAACCCACACTTGTTTGTGATCCACAAGAGCCTATATTGTCAAGGTATTTCTGCGAATCCCCAACACCACTGTTTGCAAATGTTGATACTTGCCCGTTCTCTATATTAAAGCTTTTTGAACCAGAAGTAAATAAACTTGAAGTAACAGTTTCTGTTTCAAAACTTTCAAGTACAATTTGTGCTTTAACTACTGTTATATAAAAAAAGTTAAACAAAGAGAAGAAAAGTAGTAAAGTAATTTTTTTCATAGTTTTAAGATTTAGGTGTTTGATGCGAAAATACTACAAAAATCAAGACGAGGTTAATTTCTTAGACAAATTAACAGCACTATAACAAAAAGCCTTTCCGAAATGGAAAGGCTTTTAATTATGTTATCGATTCTCTATGATGAGATTGTATTCTTAAGAATTAATGCTGTAATTCTTCTTCTCCTTCTTTTAAAGGCACAGTTTGCGGTACGAAATCGACATCGTGTCCTGGCTTGCTATAATCGTAAGCCCAACGGTGTACGTGAGGTATTTCACCTGGCCAGTTACCGTGGATATGCTCTACAGGTGTTGTCCACTCTAAAGTTGTAGATCTCCAAGGGTTTTGCGTAGCTTTCTTTCCGTAGAAAATGCTAATAAAGAAGTTATATAAGTAAACAATTTGCACTACACCTCCTACCAAGGCAAATATTGTAATGATTACGTTTACGTTTGCTAAATCATCAAATAAAGGGAAGTTACTATTGGTATAATAACGACGAGGTAAACCTGCCATTCCGATGAAGTGCATTGGGAAAAATACACCGTATGCACATACAGCTGTTATCCAAAAGTGGATATATCCTAAATTCTTATTTAGCATGCGTCCAAACATCTTAGGGTACCAATGGTAGATTCCTGCAAACATTCCATATAGTGCAGATATTCCCATTACCAAGTGGAAATGCGCTACTACAAAATACGTATCGTGAACGTTGATATCTAAAGCAGAATCTCCAAGAATAATCCCTGTTAAACCACCTGTAATAAAGGTAGAAACAAATCCGATTGAGAATAACATGGCTGGATTCATTTGTAAGTTTCCTTTCCAAATGGTGGTAATCCAGTTAAATGCTTTTACTGCTGATGGTATTGCAATCAATAAGGTTGTAAAGGTAAATACAGACCCAAGGAACGGATTCATTCCAGATACAAACATATGGTGTCCCCAAACAATTGTCGATAAGAAAGCAATAGCTAAAATAGAAGCAATCATCGCACGGTAACCAAATATCGGTTTACGTGAGTTTGACGCCATAATTTCTGAAACCAATCCCATTGCTGGTAAGATTACAATATATACTTCTGGATGTCCTAAGAACCAGAACAAGTGCTCAAACAATACTGGTGATCCTCCTTGGTAGTGCAACACTTCACCTTGGATAAAGATATCTGATAGGAAGAATGAAGTTCCAAAGCTTCTATCCATTATTAGTAGCAATGCAGCAGACAACAATACAGGGAAAGATACTACACCAATTACTGCTGTTATAAAGAAAGCCCATATGGTTAATGGTAACCTTGTCATAGACATTCCTTTAGTACGTAAATTAAGTACAGTTACTATATAGTTAAGTGAACCAAGTAATGACGATGCGATAAATATAGCCATAGATACCAACCATAGGGTCATACCCATTCCAGATCCTCCTTGAGCCATTGGCAAGGCACTTAAAGGTGGATAGATTGTCCATCCAGCTGCCGCTGGTCCAGCTTCAACGAACAACGATATAACCATGATTACACTTGATAAAAAGAATAACCAATAAGATATCATATTTAAGAATCCAGATGCCATATCCCTTGCTCCAATTTGTAATGGAATCAACAGGTTACTAAATGTACCACTTAAGCCCGCTGTTAATACAAAGAATACCATAATGGTACCATGGATTGTTACCAATGCCAAATAAATATCGGCATCCATTACTCCATCTGGCGCCCATTTGCCCAATAAAGCTTCAAATAAAACATTAGGTTCCTCCGGCCAAGCAATTTGCATACGGAACATCATTGACATTAATACACCAATAACTCCCATAATCGTACCTGTTATAAGGTACTGCTTTGCAATCATTTTGTGGTCCTGACTAAATATATATTTAGTTACAAACGTTTCTTTATGATGATGTCCGTGGTCGTCGTGAGCGTGAGTATCTGCGTGTGCTGACATAATCTTATATCGTTTTTATCTTTTTTAGTTAATTAAAGAGTTTTTGAATTCCTTTTGTTGCTTAATCCAAGCGTCGTATTCTTCTTGAGTTTCAACGACTATCTTCATTTGCATGTTGTAGTGGGATTTACCACAAATTTTATTACATATTAACAAATAATCGAACTCATAACGTTCTAAGGGTTCTTCACCTTTAGCAACAAGGGGTTTACTATTTTCAACTCTTATTCTATTAATGTTAGCTACTTTTTCAACAATATCAGGATTTTGACGCATTTCGGAAGTCGTTACTGTAGGCGTAAATCCAAATTGTGTAATCATACCTGGCACACAGTTCATTTGCGCTCTAAAGTGTGGCATATATGCTGAGTGCAATACGTCTTGGGAACGCATTTTAAACAATACTGGTTTCCCTACTGGTAAATGCAATTCGGTTGTAATGATATCGTCTTGAGCATTAGGATCGGATTCATCTAGACCTAATATATTGGCACGATCTATATCTATTAAACGTACATTTGCTTTACCTAATGTGTTATCGGATCCAGCATATCTGGCCTTCCAGTTAAACTGCTGGGCGTACAATTCTACAACTAACGGGTCTTCGCTTTCATCTACTCCCATAATGTTGACCCATGTATTCAATCCGTAAATAATTAAACCAGCCAAAACAATTACCGGGATAATAGTCCAAATAGCCTCTAGTTTGTTATTATCTGCAAAAAACAACGCCTTTTTACCTTTTTCACCCTTGTATTTAAAAGCAAAATAATGTAATAGGAATTGTGTAATAGTTTGTACTATAAAAATAATTACCAATGAGATAATCATTAAGTTATCTATTGTTGGCCCATGCTCTGAAGCAGAGTTCGACAATAATGGTAAATCACCCCATTTAACAAAGCATACAATGGTAATAATATAAATGAAAGCCAAAAAGCCTATCATTAAGTATCCATTTAATGTATTGTCTTTGTCATTGGCTACCTGTGTATTTTCATTTCTGGCTTGAGCCAGATCGAAAATCTTTACCATTTGCCAAATGGCAACTAAAATAAATACTAAAACTATAATTGTTAATAAAGCAGTCATTGGTATCGTTCGTCTTTATATCTTAAATTAATAATGAAATTCTTTACTCTCTTTTAATAATGGGTTACCTTTTGCTAATAACGGAGCTTTTGTTAGCGCAGTAAATACAACAAATATAAATAACCCAGCAAAAAGTAAAACAGCTCCTATTTCTGGCACGCCTATAAACCATCTGTCTCCTACAGTGGCTGGCATTATCATATTGAAGATATCAATATAATGTCCTACTAATATTACTATACCAGATAGAACAACAAACCATGGTACACGCTTATAATCTGCATTCATTAATAATAATATAGGGAACACAAAATTCATAGCAACCATACCTAAGAACGGTAACTTATAATCTTGGAAGCGCGTTACAAAATACGTTACCTCTTCTGGTATATTTGAGTACCATATAAGCATGAATTGAGAGAACCATAAATAGGTCCAAAAAATACTAAATGCAAACATAAACTTAGCAACATCATGCAAGTGGTTTTCATTAACAAACTCTAAATGTCCTTTAGATTTTAAGTATAGTGTAACAAGTGCTAAAACGGTAATACCACTTACGAACATACTAGCAAATACGTACCATCCAAACAAAGTAGAGAACCAGTGAGGGTCTACACTCATAATCCAATCCCAAGACATCATTGATTCTGTATAAATAAAGAACACTAAAAAGGCTGCCGCAATACGGAATGACTTTTTGTAGTTGCTATTATCTTCTGCATTATCTTGTGCAATTGAAAATTTACGAGCGAAATGACGGTATAAACTCCATCCAGCTATAAAAATAATTGCTCTGATAATAAAACCTGTTTTGTTTAACCAACCTGATTTTCCTGCTACTAATGCATCGAAGTGCTCACTTTCTGGATTTACCATATCTGGGTTCATCCAAACAAATAAATGGTCGCCAGCTACAATGGCTATCGCCAATACGATTAATGCTCCTGGCAATAAATAAGCTGTAATACCTTCCATAACCCTAAATAGTACGGGAGACCAACCAGCTTGTGATGCAAACTGTATAGCGTAAAAAGCCAAAACACCTAAAGCAATCATCATAAAGAAAAATGCCGCTACGTATAATGCAGCATAAGGCCTGTTATGAATTTGGTGCATCACGTGTTCTGCATGTTCATCACCATGGTGTGCTTCATCTGCTACATGTGCATCTGCAGCTCCATGTGTATCATGTCCTGAAGTAGCATGTGTTGCTTCTCCATGACCTCCACCGTGATGGGAAGCTTCTTCAGAAAGCATCGTTTTAACTTCTTCTAAAGATTTTTGAGATGTCATAAAACCATATCCAACACCTAACAATCCTAAAACCATTAGAATGATAGAAAATGTCTTTAACTTACTTGAAAATGTGTACATATCTATAATAATCTTATCTATCTTACTTTTCTAAATCTGCTTTCAACTTTAACACGTATGCTACCACTTGCCAACGCTCTTCTTCTTGTAACTGGTTGGCATAAGAACCCATCGCGTTTTTTCCATAATAAATGGTGTGGTAAGTACTTCCTTCTGTAATAGCTCTACCCGCATCATCATAACTTGGGATACCCAATATCTTTTCACGTTTTACCAAATTTCCCTGACCGTTACCTTTATTACCATGACAAATACCACAATAAATGTCATATAACTCTTTACCTCTTACTAGATCTACTTGTGTAGCGTCTAAAGGTGATTTTAATGACTCTTTAGCCAACATAAACCCTTCTGTTGTGTTTGGTATATCGAAAGGAATAAATCCCCTTGCCACCGTACCTTCGGCCGGTAATTGTGCTTCTACGCCATTTGGGAAAGCAGCTTCGCCGTAAGTTTCGTAACCTGCAGACTCATACATATTAGGCATAAACTGGTAGTTAGGAGCTGTATCTTTTTTACATGATACAGATACTAAAACGACTGCTAATACTAATGTTTTAATTAAGCTTTTCATATCTGTTATTAATGGGCTTTATCAACTAAATTAATTTCTACGGCTCCTGTTTCTTTAAGTAAACCTTGTAATGCGTCTTCATTATCATTAACGGCTATCTCCATTAAGAAATGATCGTCCGTTGTTCTTGGATCTGGGTTTTCAGCATTTTTAAAAGGCCACATTCTACTACGTAAGTAAAATGTAATAACCATTAAGTGTGCTGCAAAAAACACGGTTAACTCGAACATAATAGGCACGAAGGCCGGCATATTCTCTAAATAGCTAAAACTAGGTTTACCACCTATGTTTTGCGGCCAATCTTCAATCATGATAAAGTTCATCATAACGATGGCAACTGTTAAACCAATTAAACCATAGATAAAGGCTGTAATTGCAATACGTGTTGGGGCCAAGCCCATAGCTTTATCTAATCCATGAACCGGAAAAGGTGTATATATCTCTTCTATATGATATCTTTCGGCTTTTACTTTCTTAACAGCCGACATTAAAATATCATCATCTGTATAAATAGCGTGAATTACTTTTGAAGCTTCCATATGCTACTTTTAGTTTTTTGTTTCTTTATTATTATCTCCAGAGGTTCTTGGATCTGCTCCAGTTCCTACCAAACTGTTTCCTGCTTCTCTTATTTTCTTATAGCTCTCACCAGAAGACTTCAAAATAGTTTTTACCTCTGCCTGTGCTATTACAGGGAATGTTCGTGAGTATAATAAGAATAGTACAAAGAAGAATCCGATTGTTCCAATAAAGATTCCTATATCTACAAAGGTTGGAGAGAACATTGTCCAAGACGATGGCAGGTAATCTCTGTGCAATGAGGTAACAATGATTACAAAACGTTCGAACCACATTCCTATGTTTACAACAATAGAGATAAAGAACGAGAACATGATACTTGTACGTAACTTTTTGAACCACATAAACTGTGGAGAAAATACGTTACAAGTCATCATCGCCCAATATGCCCACCAGTAAGGTCCTGTTGCTCTGTTTAAGAATGCATATTGTTCGTATTCTACACCAGAATACCATGCAATAAACAGCTCTGTTATATAAGCCACACCTACAATAGAACCTGTAATCATAATGATAATGTTCATTAATTCGATGTGCTGTACTGTAATATAAGCTTCTAAGTTACATACCTTTCTCATAATGATAAGCAAGGTGTTTACCATTGCAAATCCAGAGAATACCGCACCAGCAACGAAGTAAGGAGGGAAAATAGTGGTATGCCATCCTGGAATTACCGACGTTGCAAAGTCAAACGATACAATAGTGTGTACAGAAAGTACTAATGGTGTTGCCAAACCTGCCAATACCAATGACACTTCTTCAAATCGTTGCCAGTCCTTAGCGCGACCAGACCAACCAAAACTCAATAGAGCATATATTTTCTTTTGAAACGGTTTGATAGCACGGTCTCTAAGCATTGCAAAATCGGGTAATAACCCAGTCCACCAGAATACTAATGATACCGATAGATAGGTTGAAATTGCAAATACGTCCCAAAGTAATGGCGAATTAAAGTTTACCCATAATGATCCAAACTGGTTTGGTATTGGCAATACCCAATAACCTAACCAAGGACGTCCCATGTGTATAATAGGGAACAATCCGGCTTGCACAACGGAGAATATCGTCATTGCTTCGGCAGAACGGTTAATGGCCATTCTCCATTTTTGACGGAACAGCAAAAGTACGGCAGAAATAAGTGTTCCTGCGTGACCAATACCTACCCACCAAACGAAGTTAGTAATGTCCCAGGCCCAACCTACGGTTTTGTTCAAACCCCAAGTTCCTATACCTGTGGATATGGTATAAATTATACATCCAATTCCCCAAAGAAAAGCGACAAGAGAGATAGAGAATACTATCCACCACGCTTTGTTGGCTTTCCCTTCTACAGGTCTTGCTACATCCACAGTAACGTCGTGGTATGATTTTTCACCTGCAACTAAAGGTCTTCTAATAGGTGCTTCGTAATGAGACGCCATATTTTATTGTTTAATTGTTTATTGTTTAAAGTTTTAAAGTTGCTATACTTTTAACTTCTAACTTTTTTCTTAATTATGCTTCGGTTGTATTTCTCACTTTTGTTTGATACATCACATTAGGCTTTGTCCCAACATGTTCTAACAAGTGATACATACGTTTATCTTCTTTAAGTTCTGCAACTTTACTGTGCTTATCGTTGATATCTCCAAATACCATTGCGCCATTGCTACATGCAGCAGAACAAGCTGTTTGGAATTCACCATCCTTAATCTCACGTCCGTCACGCTTCGCATCAAGGATTGTCTTTTGTGTCATTTGAATACACATAGAACATTTTTCCATAACCCCACGAGAACGTACTACAACATCTGGATTCAATACCATACGACCTAAATCGTCGTTCATATGGTAATCGAACTCATCATTACCATTGTACAAGAACCAGTTGAAACGACGTACTTTATACGGACAGTTGTTAGCACAGTATCTTGTACCTACACAACGGTTGTATGCCATATGGTTTTGACCTTGACGACCATGCGATGTTGCCGCTACTGGGCAAACTGTTTCACAAGGAGCATGGTTACAGTGCTGACACATTACTGGTTGGAAAGCTACTTGTGGATTAGCCGAAGCTTTTTCCATTTCACCAAACTCACTTAATGAGCTACCTAAACCAGAAATATTATCTTTCTTGGCATCATCTCCTTCAAAAGATTCTTCGGATGAATAATATCTATCTATTCGTAACCAATGCATATCACGGCTACGTCTTACTTCAGTCTTTCCTACAACAGGTACGTTGTTTTCTGAATGACATGCAATAACACATGCACCACAACCTGTACAAGCATTTAGATCGATCGATAAATTAAAATGATGTCCAATAGAACGATCAAACTCATCCCAAAGATCTACATCTGGTGATGTAACTGGTGTTTCCTGATGGTTTAAAGATACCACGGGAACAGCGTTCCAATGCTTTTTATCTTTCGTATTGAATATCTCTAAGGTTGTTTCCTTAATGATATCTCCTCGTCCCATTAGGGTATTGTGCAACTGTACTGATGCAAATTCATGTTCCCCTGCAACTGCCTCAACAGTAACTGTTTGTACATTGCTAAAATTATGGTATAAAGGATAGGCATTAACACCTGTTTGCATTTCAGACTTTAAGCCTTTTGTCTTTCCATAACCAAATGACAATCCCACAGAACCTTTTGCTTGACCTGGCTGGATCATTACCGGTGCAGTTATAGTAACTCCATTTACCGTAACATTTGCATAGCTACCATTTAATGCCCCATTGGCTACATGCTTGTTCATTAAGCCCAATGCCTCTGCATCTGCTTTGGAAATGGTTAAATAGTTATCCCAAGATGTTCTGGTAATAGGGTCTGGGAATTCTTGTAACCATGGGTTATTGGCTTGTTGACCATCACCCATACCTGTTTTGGTATATAGTGTTAATTCTAATCCTCCACTTGATTTAGCGGAAGCAGCTAGTGCTTTGGCTGCATTTCCTGAAGGTGTGTCGGCTATTTCCTCTTCTGTTGAAGTTGAAGTTGTTTCTTCTTCTGTAGCAAGGGTACCAACAAACATTCCATCGTGCAATGCCTTATTGAAAGAACTTCCACCTAAAATAGTTGTTCCCCAAGTTTCTTTAATATAGTCGTGGTAAGAACTATCATTTCCTGTCCACTTTAATAAAACATCTTGTAATTGCCTTGTATCAAACAACGGACGGATAGTTGGCTGTGTTAGCCCGTAATGTCCTTTTTTAAGCTCTACATCACCCCAAGATTCTAGATAGTGTGGTGCGGCGGCTATATATTGTGTTAAGGATGACGTTTCGTCTTCTTTCATCGAGAAAGCAACAGATAATTCTGTTTTCTCCAGACCTTCAGCAAAGTCTGCTGCATTTGGTAATGTATACATAGGATTCACACCACTCATGATGATGGCACCAACAGTACCAGCTTTCATATCGCTAATTAGCTTAGCTACAGCCTTATCATTACCTTGTCTTGTTTTTATAGGGGTTTTAGGATCAAAAGCCTGACTTCCTAAATACTCATTGATTTCAAATGCTACGGTTTGTGCATTCACATCTTGAATACCCGTAACAACCACTCCTTTATTCCCAGCTTTTTTAAGCTGATCTGCAGCACTTTTCACAGCTGCCTCAACTGCTTCTGGCAAGTTCCCTGAAACGGATCCGCCAACAACATAAGCATATAATTTAGCTAAAGCTAATTTTTGTTCGCTTGGTGTTAAAGGCACTCGTTTATCGGCATTGGCTCCAGAAAGTGACATGTTTGATTCAAACTGAATGTGGCGTGACATCTTCCCATGATTTGGCACTCTGTTTTTAGAATATCCAGTATCAAATCCACCACCTTGCCAATCACCCAAGAAATCGGCTCCAACAGAAACGATTGTCATCGCTTTTGCAAAATCATAATTTGCCAATCCGCGTTCACCATATTTAGCTTGGTATGCATCTAACGCAACAGATTCTGAAACGGCATCATAAACTACATGACGTACGTTGCCATACTTTTCCTTAAATTCGGCAACCAGCTTAGTTGTAGATGGACTAGCAAATGTTTGTGTTAACAACACAATATCTTTTCCAGATCCTTTAAGAGCTTCTAATTTCGCTGTGGTTTCAGTATTAAAATCACTCCAAGAAATTGATTCACCATCTTTTCTAGGACCTTGCACTCTTAAACTATCATACAATCCTAAAACAGAAGCATTGACTCTTGCATTGGCACTACCATTGGTAGCCGCAAGTGTGTTGTTTTCAATTTTGATTGGACGACCTTCTCTAGTTTTAACTAAAACACTTGCAAAATCAAATCCATCAGCTATAGTCGTTGCATAATAATTGGCGACACCTGGAATAATTTCTTGAGGTTGCACAACGTAAGGAATCGATTTAACAACCGGCCCCTCACAAGCAGCCAATGAAGCTGCTGCTGTACTAAAACCTACGTATTTTAAGAAATCGCGACGGGATGTAGAACTAGCCTCTAACGCATCTTTATCTCCTAAAAACGCATCTGTTGGAATTTGCTCTACAAACTCGTTTTGTTTTAGCGTCTCAACAATAGAGCTAGTCTCGTTTAGCTCTTCAACACTTTTCCAGTATTTCTTGTTTGATGACATATTATTGATTTACGATTTTTGATTTTTGATTTACGATGTCAACTTATTTACAGATTTTCAAAATTTCTCCAACTGTAATTCGTCAATCGTAATTCTAAAAAATTAATCTATTTAATATTAATACTTATTCTAATAGTGACACTTACCACATTCTAACCCGCCCATTTGAGCTGCAGTTAACTTCTCTACACCGTATTTTTTAGACAACTCTTTATGTATCTTAGCGTAGTAAGCATTATCTTCTACTTTCACATTGGTCTTTCTATGACAATCTATACACCAACCCATTGTTAAAGGCGCATGTTGCTCCACTATCTCCATAGTTTCGATTGGTCCGTGACACGTTTGACATTCAACACCAGCTACAGATACGTGCTGTGAATGGTTGAAATAAACAAAATCAGGCAAGTTATGGATACGCACCCACTTTACAGGTTGTGATTCTCCTGTATATTTTTGATCGGCATCACTCCACCCAGCTGCTTTGTATAATTTTTGAATCTCACCATCGTAAAACTCTTTAGTATACTCTGCAGAGGTTTCTCCGTTGTATTCATAAATCGACTTATGGCAATTCATACAAACATTTAATGACGGAATTCCTGATGTTTTACTAACACGGGCAGAAGAGTGACAATATTTACAATCTATACCATTGTCACCTGCATGGATTTTATGAGAAAAATGAATTGGCTGCACAGGCTGATATCCTTGATCCACACCTATTTGCATCATGTAACCATACACGAAATAACCACTAGCCAACAATAAGAAAATAGCCGTAACCAATACCAAGAACTGGTTTTGAGCAAAAGCCTTCCATAAAGGCATTCTTTTAGACGCTTCGGGCAACTCAATATTCTGAGCTTCCGCAAAACGACGCAACGTCTTATTCACTAAGAATAAACCTGCTGCCAACAATATAAATAATATGGCAAGAGCTCCAAGAATAATTTCATTTGAAACACCATCTGTTTGTGCTGGCACCTGCGAAGTGGCCTCACCTCCCCCAGAAGTTTGAGCAGGAGCTGCTTTTTCTTGAGCAGTATAAGCCAGAATATTATTTAAATCCTCATCTGTTAGCTGAGGAAATGGTGTCATGGCTGCTCCACCATACTCATTGTAAATTTTATTAGCATAAGCATCGCCAGACTTAATAACAGCTGGACTGTTTCGAATCCAAGCAAAAATCCAGTCTCTATCTAAACCTTGCTCATCTGCTAAACGCTGCTCTACATGACGCAAAGATGGACCTGTCATTTTCTTATCTAATTGATGACAAGCTGCACAATTTGCATTAAACAACGTCTTTCCTTTTGCTGGGTCTCCTTCTTGAGCCGAAAGAGAAGCACTAAATACTAATAAAATAATTAAGCCTAAACGAAGAATACTGTTACTTAATTTTCGGTGAATCACCTGTTTCATATTATTGGTTGAATTAACTTCTAAACTTTGGTACGATTTTTTCATTTAACGGTATAAAAAAACACGGTTATAAAACTCACGCAAAAGTAATACTTAAAGTCGATTTTAGAAATGTTAGCGAAGTGTTAATTGTTAATTTAGAGAGATTCTAAATAATAAATTGTGCCACATTTAAGTTTATAACATATACATTTGCATATATATTAAAAAAACAAAACATCCCTTTAGCAAATCGTTTATTGTATTTTGATGATTTTATGGATGTTAGCCCTTAACCTATAAAACACAATATAAATGAAGGCATTAAATTTACGACCACGATTGTTTAGCTTTTTTTGTTTTGCTCTTATCTGCCATTATGGCTTTTCTCAACAAGGCACTGTTAGTATAAATCAGGACAGACATATTCCTGGGTTGCTAAACTTAAAAAAAGAGATAAACAAAAGTGATGTTGATCGCTATAAAATCCAAATTTATTCGGGTAACCGGGAAGAAGCCCTAAGGGTTAAAAAGGAATTTGAAGAGTCTTTTTCCGATTGGAAAGCAAGTGACATTTTTGAAAAACCTGTCAATTTCAAAATTTGGGTTGGCAGTTTTAGAACACGTTTAGAGGCAGACAGGGCTCTAAAAAAAATTAAACAAAAATTTTCGAGTGCTTTTATTTTTAAGCCTAGAAAGGAGAAAAACAATTAGATTTCTATTTTTCTAATTAGTTTTAGATTACATACTCGCTTTCACCTAATCAACACCCTTAGAAGTTTAACATATCTTATTTTAAGGTTTTAATATCACTCGCATTAATTTAGGCCCAGATGTTATATATAAGATTTCTTCCTTATCATCTAACACGCAATTGGTGTTAAACTCATCATTTAAAATAGTTCCTAAATGCTTCCCATTTGGATCTAAGATATAAACACCTCCTGGGCCAGTTGCAAAAATAATGCCTTCTTTGTTAACCTTTAATCCGTCTGGATGTCCTTTTTCTTTTGGAGCATTTCCGGTAGCATCAAAAAACGTTCTCCCATTAGAAATATGGCCATTTTCATCTACATCGGCTGCGACCCAAATAGCATTTTTCCAATCAGCATTGGCTATATAGACCGTTTTCTCATCTGGAGAAAAGGCAATACCGTTAGGACTTGAAAGTGTATCGGTAACCAGCTCTATAGCCCCATCAGGTTTTATACTGTATACTGCTGCTTTTAAACCATCAGCTACAACCGGTGGCGGATCGGACATAATCATATTCCCATTAGAGTGAAATACCGCATCATTGGTATTATTAAACTGCTTCCCATTATATTGATTAACAAATACACTAAAGTTAGCTGTAGGCTTACTAATAGGGCTTTTCATTTTCACTACTTGACCATGACCATATCTCAAAATAACCAGATTGTCATTATCATCAATTAAGAGGGCGCTTGGACCAGGTTTGTTTGAATCTGTATCTTTCATATCAAGGTACAGTGTGACGCTATCTTTTTCTGTCCACTGATACAATTTTTGATGTTTCACATCTGTATACACCAACTTTTGCTCCTCCTTTAACCATATGGGTCCCTCAGACCACCCATGATTAGTAGATAACACTTCTATCACAGCTTTGGAGGAAATAACATTATCTAACGCATCATCAAGTCTTTCAATCTTTCCAACTGTTGGAAACATCCTTGTTTTTGACCTCGTCTTTTGCTGTTCTACACAAGAAATAAGACATATAACTGTAAAACATATACTAAAAGTGCCTTTTAATAACATCATGATTAGGAGTTTAATTAATACTGTTTATTTGTACAGGTCGATTTTCTACAAGCGACCTGTTTGCTGCTTCTGCCAATATCATGGCTTTCAGGCCATCTTCTCCCGAAACAGGCATTGGTGTTTTCTGATTAAGGGCAGTAATAAACGCCTTCATTTCTTCGAGATATGACAATTGATACCGGTCCATAAAAAAATTCAAATGACGGTCCGATAACGTTCCTGTATCTGCTACTATTTTCATATGACTCTTTAATGGGTTATCTACTTTTATTACACCTTTAGACCCAAACACTTCTAACCGCTGGTCGTATCCGTAAACAGCCTCTCTACTGTTTTCTATAGTTGCCATAGCTCCATTCTCAAATTTCAACAGAACAGTGGCACTATCAATATCTCCCGCATCTCCAATGGCAGGATCGATCAAACAATTACCATATGCAAAAACTTCAACAACCTCGCATCCCATGATGAACCTTGCCATATCAAAATCATGAATAGTCATGTCACGAAATAAACCTCCCGATGTTCTGATATAGGAGATAGGGGGTGGTTGCGGGTCTCTACTAATGATATGTAAATTACGTAAACGCCCTATTTCCCCATTAGAAAGTGCCATTTTCACTCTTGAGAAATTCACATCAAATCTTTGGTTAAAACCAATCATAAATGGAACGTTTAGGGCTGAAATCTCGGCTATAGTTTCATGAGCCTTTTCAAGAGATCCATCAATGGGTTTTTCACAAAATACAGCTTTCCCTTTTCGAGCTGCCTTTACCGCATATTCGGCATGGGTACTACTAGGAGAACTTATCACTACGGCATCAATCTCCGGGTGATTAATAATACTATCAACATCTTTGGAGACATTTTTAACACCATGCTGTAACGCAAATTTCTGTCCATCCTCACCTGGATTAACTGCCGCTATTAGATTCACACCTTCTATCTTCCTGGATAGATTTTCTAGATGAATCTTACCCATTCTGCCTATTCCAATAATTCCAATTTTAATCATATAAAACTGCTGATTTAATAATTCTTTAATCAAATACTATAGTGAGGCTTTCATTTCCTTTTTGGAGCTGTTCTATAATTTTGCTATTAGCATTAGAGCTTGAAAGATATAGTCTATTGAGCTTTGTAAATTTAGGGATAACTACAAGTAAACTATCAGAAACCTTGGTGGCATATAAATTAAGAGACTCTAAATTTTGTAAGTTAGATAATTGTACTAGACCCTGATCTGTAATATGGTTTCTACTTAGGTTTAGTTTTATCAATTTATGCAACTGTCCTATTTTTTCAAGATGCTCATCTTTTATACCCGAATGACTCATATTTAGCCATATCAATTGCTCCTTCAACTGTATTAATGTCTCAAGGCTTGCCTCGGAAATAGGTTTTTCACTTAAACTAAAATTGGCTTCTAAATAATAGTTATCCTTCATAAGCTTGGTCAAAACAAAACCCTGATTGCTTAAGGAGTCTATAACTTTTTTCTTAGGAGGATTCACTTTTTCCTTAAAAAGGAGGTTAACATCCAACCCAAGATATGCCTTTGCCCTACCAACTATATCATCGTCTGGGGTCATTTGTGTAAAATACCCTTTTGAAGGTACATTATTTTCTATCCACCAACCAATAAGTGCAATTTCATTTTCGGTCAACGGACGCTTCCCTTCCGCAGGCATAAAATCATCATGAGATTCGGACAATGTAATTCTTCTGTAAAAATCACTAGCTTCAACATCTCCCGGCACAATAACATCACCATTTTCACCTCCCTGCATTAATTTTTCAAAAGTCGTTAAATCTAAAGCGCCTTTTTTCTTGTCGTTATTATGACAGCTCACACATTTATTGACCATAATAGGTGAAACTAGATCTAAATACACATCTGCTGAATCTAAAACCGTTACTTTTTTTCTGGGAATTGCTTTCTTGGGCATCCCGGCGAGAGACCGAATAGCATTGGGCGCATATTCCAATAAGTAAGTGGCCCCATGGGTAAGGTTGCCACCTAAATGGCCTGTGTAAAAAACGGTTAACACAATAACAGCTATGAGTACTTTTTTACCATAAAACGGGAGTCGTACTTGCTTTTTGGAAGCATAATAACAGATTGCTGAAAATACAAACAATGCTATTCCACTCCATTTATGTAAAAAAACTGTATTCTCATTATAATCTCCTGAAAGCGAAAGAAAATAACCAAACAAAATAGCGACGAGGCTACTTAGTGCCCCTAATCCCCATAAGTAATGCGTATAATTCTTTAATATTTGAAAGTGTTGCTTTTTTAGAGATAGTTCAACTAATGCTGCAAGCAATAAAAACCCGATTGGAAAATGGACTACCAAGGGATGGATTCTACCAAAAAAGATTAAAATGTCTGAAGGATCTTCTGCTACACTTCCGATTATTAAATTATATAATTCCATCAATCTTATTTGAGCGGTTTTCCTTTTATTGGTTTGCCGTTTGTTGTTAATATTTGGAAGTGGTGTGCTCTATACCCATTATAGGTCCATACGATATTCTTATCCTGGTCTACTTCAAAAATTTTAATCCCTTCTTGTGCTCCATAACTTGCAATAACCGTATTGCCATTAGGCAATCGCTGAGCACCACAAGGATCTACCAAAGGATTCTCATCATACAACGCATTATTTATTTCCCAAATTATGTTTCCTTGTGAATCTAACTCCACAACACTATTTCCATGGGTAAGGGTAACCAATGTGTTTCCATTCTTAGATCGAATAGCCGTAAACGGCCAAGTCTCTGCTTTTCTTCCACCAAACGCTTCAAAATCTGTACTAAAAGTGTTTACTATGGTACCGTCGGGTTGATACTCTTTAACGGCGAATGCCAACAAATGCGGAACAAGGTAATTGCCATTTTTCAGTTTTCTGGCCATTCTGGTCTGCATATGAATATTATCGGTTTCAGGCTGCAAAGCAATGCTTTTTATTACTTTTCCTTTTCTATCAACTTCAACAATACGCGGTTTTGTACCAGACTCTGTAATCATAGTATTTCCATTTGGCAATCGCAAAGCCGTTCCTAACTCCATTGAAGGTTCTGATTTTTTATAACTAAAAATAATCTCTTTATTCTTATTATATTCCCTTACCTCATCACTCCAACATATTAAAACATGTCCATTTTTTAAAACATAACCATCCCTTGCTCCAGTTTTTTTGGAATCCCAAACAATATCTCCGGACTCACCAATAATACCTGTAAATTGAGGTCCGGCTATAAAAAATGAATGTGCTATTTCTGGAGTTCCTTTTTGCGCCCATAAAGCGGAGGGCATACTTAAACTTATAACTATTATAAATTTAAAAACAGTTTTAATTTTCATTCAGTTTTAATTTTCCTTTATACTTTAACTTAACTTAAGATTCCCTTTATAACATGTCCATGTACATCCGTAAGTCGTATATCCCGTCCTCCAAATCTAAATGTAAGATGTTCATGATTAATTCCCATTAAATGCAGCATTGTAGCATGAATGTCATGAACGGTTACTTCATTTTCTATGACCCTATAGCCATACTCATCTGTTAGCCCATAAATAGTACCTCCTTTTATCCCTGCTCCCGCCATCCACATACTACCAGCTGACGGATTGTGGTCTCGACCGTTAGTACCTTGGGCGAACGGTGTTCTTCCAAACTCACCTGTCCACACAACTAGGGTTTCTTCCAGTAAGCCTCTGGACTTTAAGTCTTTTAACAATCCTGCAATGGGTTGGTCTACGGCATGGGCGTTTTTCTCATGGCCATCCTTTAAATTCCCATGCTGATCCCAACGATCTGCGCTTACTTTTGGACAAGTCAATTCAATAAAACGCACCCCTCTTTCAACAAGTCTACGCGCCAACAAGCACTGTGCTGCATATCCCCTTGTGTGTGGATCATCTGAGTTGAAACCATATAACTCTTTCGTAGCCTTGGTTTCCTCTTTAAACTCCGTTAACTCCGGAATTGAAGATTGCATTTTATAGGCTAACTCATAATTAGAAATTGCCGATTCAACTGCATCTACTTCCCCTATTTCATTAAGCTGTTTTTTATCCAATTGTTTTATAAAGTCTAACTTCTGTTCCTGTAAGTTTGGAATACTTTCTTGAGGCCTAATATTAGCAACAGGCTGTGGCCCGGCTCTTAAAATAGAAGCCTGATAGGAGGCCGGCAAAAAGCCATTTTTAAAATTATCAAGTCCGCCAGGAGGTATAAGTCCGCCATCCAGCACTACATAACCCGGAATATTCTTGTTTTCACTACCTAAACCATAAGTTATCCATGATCCCATACTTGGCCGTCCTTGAAGCCCACTACCTGTATGTAAAAAATAATTTGCATTGGTATGTTCTGGAAATTGGGATGTCATTGATCTAATTAGTGCTATATCATCCACACAGGTCGCAATATGTGGAAAAAGCTCACTTACAGGCATTCCACATTCACCATATTGTTTAAACTCCCACGGGCTTTTGAGTATTTTTCCAACATTATCAAATTGTGTGGCATCGACTTTAAACTTCTTTCTTGGGTCTTGCCCGTTCTCTTTAGTTAGCCTTGGTTTAGGATCAAAAGAATCTACTTGTGACACCCCTCCATCCATATAAAGAAATATGATGCTTTTGGCCTTTGGCAAATAGTGTGGCCCTAAGTTAAGGTTTGAACCAGCATCTAAAATGGCCCTTTCAGATTGCCCACAGGACAATGGTAATGTCCCAAACAAACTCATAAATGCAAGGGACCCGAATCCTCCTTTACAAATACTCAACATTTCCCGTCGCGAAAGCGGTTTCTGCATAAAATTATGATACTTGCTCATTATATTAAGTATAAAAATTCTTTTAGGTTAAATACACTATGACAATACTCTTTCCATAGTTCTACATCCATATCGGTTGCATTGTAATCTATCTTTTTCATAGCTGCCAACTGCTTTATAAATTCAGATGCATGCGCAACTTCTTCTTCAGAAGGTTCTCTGGAAAATGTACGCATATAAATCCACGCTATTCTTTCTTCAAATGATAGTCCATTCTCACTTAATAATTTTTTTGCCATGATTTCGGCCTGGCTGATCACAAAAGGATCATTCATTAAAATTAAAGATTGTGAGGGTACATTCGTGACATCACGCTTACCGAAAGTGGTAAATGGTATCGGACGGTCAAAAGTTGTCATCATTGGTTCTAGAAAATTTCGTCTAACTTCCTGATAGATGCTTCGTCTTCCATTGCCATTTAACGGACCAGATTTTTCGGGTCTTCCCCTTCCCTGCATAAACTTTGTTAAGTATGTAGGTACAGGAGGTCCATAAATTGTAGAATCCAAACTTTCAGATGCCAACAAGATTCCATCTCTAATAGCCTCAGATTCCAATCGTCTCACAGGAAACGATGCTAGGTAGATATTGTTAGGGTCTTTTTCTAAAACGGCTTGGTTTACAATAGTGCTTCTTTTAAATGTTTCTGAAGTCACTATATATTTTATCATTTTTTTTATGGACCAACCATTTTCTTGAAATTTGATAGCCAAATGATCCAAAAGTTCCGGATGTGAAGGTAACTTTCCCTGAAGCCCAAAATTATCAACTGTTTCAACAATTCCTCTTCCAAACAGATGATGCCAAATACGGTTCACCATTACCCTGGCCGTTAAGGGGTTTTCTTTATTGAGCATAGCATCAGCCAATTCCAACCGCCCACTACCTTTGGATTTAAATGGTGTATCACCTAAAGGTAATGCTGATAAAAATCTTCTCGGAACGTTCTCTTCAGAAAGATCCTGATATCTTCCTCTAATAAATACCGGGCTATTAATTGCAAAGCCATCAGAAACCCCATAAAAAAACGATTTACCCTTTAACTTTTCCGCAAGCTTTTGACAGCTATCAATTTTAGCGGCCAATTTAGGTAAGTATGCCTGTAATGTTCCCTTCCTAATTTTTTTATTAATCGTTTCTATTTTCTTTACAGCAGGTTCGTTGCTTTCGCTTTTAACCCTTGAAGGCCACTTATCATCATAGGAAATGGCGTATTGCGCTTCAATAAATGCTTTTTCGGATAATCTAAAATCATGTTCTTCATATTCGCCAGTAAGAATTTCAATGTAAGCCTTATGGCCTTTCCATGCACCAACATTAAAGGTGTAGTTGGTCCACTCTGAAGCATTTGCACTTTTTGTCAAATCCCCATAAATAGGATCTCGTATAAGTTGAAAATTATCTATTATAATTCTAATTGTACTACTTTCCCCCTTTGCACGTACACCAATATAATCTGAATCCAAAACAAAATCTGGAGATCTTAACGTTCCTAAAATGCCTGTTCCAAAACTTCTACTTGAAGCCTTCCCTTCCTCCAAAGCCTTTAATTTTCCAGAAGACATATCAATTATTGGATGTCCTAATGTGGTTTTATCTCCAAACGCCATCCCACTTGTTTCCCACTTACCAAAATCAAGGCCTCTAAAATCTCCTAGAATTTTATAGTTTGCAGATTTCTTATCATCCTCATTATTACTTGCAAACTCATTGATCGAAATTCGAGAATCAGTTTCTTTAGCCACTATGGTTTTTAAATAATCTTGAATTTCTTGCAGTTCTTTTGCGGTTGTTTCTTTTTCTTTAGATATTTCTGAATCTAGCGGAGTAAAGCGTGTACTTTCCATGATACCATAAAAAGCGTAATAATCTGCCGCGGTAATTGGATCGAATTTGTGATCGTGGCATTTGGCACATGATACTGTAAGCCCTTGAAATGTTTTTGAAGTAACATCAATCATGTTATCAATACGATTGGCTTCATCCTGACGAACATCTACTGGACTATGCGTCCCTTCTCCCATAGCATAAAAAGCAGTAGCAATATGAGATTCTAATAACTCTGTTTCTTTATTATATCTCTTTTCTAGCAATAAATCGCCGGCTAAATGTTCTTTTAACAACTGATCATATGGGACATCATCATTAAATGCTCTAATTAAATAATCTCTATATTTCCAAGCACCTGTGATCGTGTAATCAAATTCATGACCCTTGGTTTCTGCATATCTCACCAAATCCATCCAATGCCTGGTCCATCGTTCGCCATAAGCCGTCGAATTCAAATATTTATCAACCATCTTTTCATAAGCATCATCAGAGGAATCGGCAATAAAATTTTCCACATCATCGGGAAGCGGGGGTAAGCCCGTCAACAAATAAGACACCCTCCTAATAAGCGTATTTTGATTCGCAATTGGGGCTTGGGATAAGGCTTTTTGGTCTAAGTAATTATTAACGAAATAGTCGATATTGTTATTTGCTGCTTCCGGATTAGGCTTAATAAATGACCAATGTGGCTTCCATTTTGCGCCTTGCTCAATCCATTTTTCTAAAATATCTATATCTCTTTGGCTAAGTTTACTGTTCATCTCAGGAGGAGGCATAATTTTATCGTCATCCTCATGAGTAATCCGATACATTAATTCACTTTTTTTCGGTTTTCCGGGTACAATAGCATGCCCTCCTTCCTTTAAAGCTGCAGTCGCTCCTTCATAAGTATCTAATCTAAGATCAGCTTTTCTGCTGCTGGGATCCGGCCCATGACATAAATAGCAATTTTGAACTAAAATTGGACGAACATCAAAATTAAAATCTACTTTTTTTGGAAGGGGTTTATAGGCTTCATGAGCGTTATTACATGATAGCAACATCAAACTGAACACCACTAACGATCCCATATTTTTATATACTCTACCAACAACCATAAATGTGAACTTCTCCATTAAATTATAAAACCTTAGTATATATTATATTAAAAACTAAACTGATCCTCTAAAAATAATTTTAGGCTCTATTAATTTCTTTTCAAAATTTAGACTGTTATTTTTTATTTGTCTTAATAATAAATCAAAAGTACCTTCTACCATTGAAGGCACAGATTGATCAACCGTGGTTAACTCTGGTTCACAAGCCACACCCATAGGATCATTATCAAATCCTATAACAGCCACATCCTCTGGAATCCTTATTCCATTTTCCTTCAAATATTTAATAGCTCCTATACCTATTTCGTCCCTTACTGCCAGGATTCCATCTGGTTTTTCTTTTAACGCCATTAATGTTTTCGTTACATCAAATCCATCTTTCATAAAAAACCCTCCTTTTACAACCAATTCTTCCAGATAAGGCAAGCCATTATCTTTTAATGCCTGCTTATACCCAAGCAATCGATCTTGAAATATTTTATGCTCATAATTGGTAGAGATATAGGCTATCCTTTTTTTTCCTGATTTCAGCATTGCAGTAACTGCATCATAAGCTCCTTGAAAATTGTTGACCAATATTTGAGATGCTTTGGTCTGCTCTGGAGCCCGATCAAAAAACACATACGGAATCTGTTCTTGCTTTAATACATCAAAGTGATTTTCATGTACTGTATCCTTAGCCACCGATGCCACTACTCCCATTACCCGATATCCAATCAAGGAATCTATAATTTCTTTTTCTAAATCGGCCTTTTCACTGGATTGGAATATCATCACCGAATACCCTTCTTTTTGGGCAACTTCAATAAAATCCGAAATATATTTAGAGAAAAAATAGGGACGCAAATCCGGAACGACAACCGCCAGCACATCGCTTTTCTTATTTCTAAAATTTCGAGCTAAACGATTCGGTTTATACCCCAACTCATTTGCTGTTTTTTTTATTAATTCCCTTGTCTCTGCCTTTAATGAGCCTGTATTTCTTAAGGCTCTGGAAACAGTTACATGATGGATCCCAAGTTCTTTTGCCACATCTTTAATCGTGACAGGTTTTATATTTTCACTCATAATTGCAAAACAAATATAAAAAGCACACGTGAGCTTTCCAAGAATTATTTTAAAATTAACTAAAATTTGGATGAACATATCATCTATTTATTAATGCTATAGCTTGGAATTCTACAAATAGAAAACCTTAAACAAACTTTAATAAAAAAGCCCCATCATAATTTATGATGAGGCCAATATTATCTTTGGAAGATTAACAGTTAAAAACTACTTAAGCTTCTTTTTAACTTCTACTTCATGGAAAGCTTCTATGATATCGCCCTCTTTAATGTCGTTATAGTTTTTAATTTGCATACCACAATCGTAACCTTTTGTCACTTCCTTCACATCATCCTTGAATCGTTTTAAAGACGCAAGCTCTCCTGTATACACAACCACACCGTCACGTATTAAACGGATACCTGAATTACGAAGTATTTTGCCATTAGTTACCATACAACCGGCAATGCTACCGATTTTAGACACCTTAAACACTTCTCTTATTTCTGCTGTACCAGTCATTTCTTCTTTAACCTCTGGCGACAACATACCTTCCATTGCATCTTTCAGATCGTTAATGGCGTCATAGATAATAGAGTATGTTCTGATATCGATCTCTTCATTATCAGCAATCATTCTAGCATTTCCAACAGGTCTTACATTAAATCCTACTATAATAGCATCGGAAGCAGAAGCTAATAACACATCACTTTCGGTTATAGCTCCTACACCTTTATGTAAGATATTTACTTGTATTTCTTCGGTAGATAGTTTTTGGAATGAGTCTGTTAATGCTTCAACCGAACCGTCTACGTCTCCTTTAAGTATAATGTTTAGCTCCTGGAAGTCTCCTAATGCGATACGACGACCAATTTCATCTAATGTGATGTGACGTTGTGTACGAACAGATTGCTCTCGTTGTAGCTGAGCACGTTTGGCGGCTATTTGCTTTGCCTCACGTTCGTCTTCAAACACATTAAACTTATCACCAGCCTGTGGCGCACCATCTAACCCTAAAATTGATACGGGTGTTGATGGACCGGCTGCATGCACATTGTTACCACGTTCGTCATGCATCGCTTTTACCTTACCACTATGTTGACCGGCTAATACATAATCTCCAATACGTAAAGTTCCTGCCTGCACTAAAATGGTAGACACATAACCGCGTCCTTTATCTAAATAAGCCTCGACCACAGTTCCAGTTGCTGGTTTATTAGGATTAGCTTTTAATTCTAACAATTCAGCCTCAAGCAATACTTTTTCTAAAAGTTCTTTTACACCAGTTCCCACTTTAGCCGAGATATCGTGCGATTGTATTTTTCCACCCCAATCTTCTACCAATAAATTCATATTGGCTAAACCTTCTTTTATTCTATCTGGATTAGCATCTGGTTTATCAATTTTATTGATGGCAAACACAATTGGCACGCCTGCAGCTTGTGCATGCGAAATTGCCTCTTTTGTTTGCGGCATGATATCGTCATCGGCAGCCACCACAATAATAGCCAAATCGGTTACCTGCGCACCACGTGCACGCATCGCCGTAAAGGCTTCGTGGCCTGGAGTATCCAAAAATGCTATTTTTTGACCATTCTCCAATTCCACACCGTAAGCTCCAATATGTTGTGTAATACCTCCAGACTCACCTGCAATTACATTCTCTTCACGTATGTAATCGAGTAATGATGTTTTACCATGATCTACATGCCCCATTACAGTTACGATAGGCGCTCGCGCTATTAGGTCTTCTGGCTTATCTTTAACTTCCTCGATAGCTTCTTCAATATCTGCTGTCACAAATTCTACTTGGTATCCAAATTCTTCTGCAACGATCGATAAAGTTTCTGCATCCAATCGCTGGTTCATTGTAACCATCATACCTAACGACATACAGGCAGATATAATCTGTGTAACCTGAACATCCATCATAGTAGCAACTTCACTTGCCGTTACAAACTCGGTTACTTTAAGAATCTTACTTTCCGCAGCTTCTTGCTGTAAGCTCTTTTCGGTTTGATCTCTATGATGTTCACGTTTATCTCTACGGTACTTAGCTCCTTTACCTTTATTGGATTTACCCTGTAGTTTTTCAAGAGTCTCCCTTACTTGTTTTTTAACATCTTCTTCGCTAGGCTCCTCTTTTATAACAGGTCTCCTACCACCTGCTTTATTTCCTTTAAAGCGATCGTTACCGCCTCTATTACCGCCTTTACCTTGAGCACCTCCTCCTGGTTGGGCTCCTCCTACTTTACTAATACGGCGGCGTTTTTTCTTGTTTTTAGCATCAGCTCCAGACTTCTGATCGGCTTTTTTATCTTCCTTCTTCTTTTTAGGCTTATTAAACTGCGATAAATCAATTTTATCTCCTGCTATTTTTGGACCAGTAAGCTTTTGGTACTTTGTTTCTACACGCTCCTCCTTAATTATTCCATCTGTTTCTGAAACAACCTCTTTTTTAGGGGACTCTGATGTTTTTGCCTCCGGCTTCTTCTCTACCGGTTTTTCCTGCCCTTTAGGTTGTGCGGTCTCTTGTGCTGTTTTAGAGGGTTCTTCTTTAACAACTGGTTCCTTAACAACCTTAGGTTCGACTTTTTCAACCTTAGCAACTTCTACCTCCTCCTTTACGGGAGCTTCTTCTTTCTTTTCCGGAATTGGTTTTTCTTCTTTTTTCTTAGGGTCTAAATCTATTTTTCCAACTTGCTTAGGACCAGAGAGTACTTTAGAAGCTTTTATAACCTCTTCTTTTTTAGCTAATTCTTTTTGTTTTTCTTCAAGTTCACGCTCACGTTGTTCACGCAATACTTCTTTTTCCTTAAGTTTAGCTTCACTAACCTCTTTGGATGCCACTTTTTTACTAGCATCTGTTTCAAACTCATTGGAAAGAATGTTATAAACATCTTCCGAAATTTTCGTAGTAGGTCGCTTATCTATTTCGATACCTTTGGAATCCAAAAACTCCACGGCACGGTCTAAAGAAATATTAAGTTCGCGTAATACTTTATTTAATCTAATTGTTTCAGCCATAAATTGCCTTTAAAATACTCAAATATATGTTATTCTTCGAATTCTTCCCTTAAAATTCTAATAACGTCATTAATTGTTTCTTCTTCTAAGTCTGTTCTTTTCACTAAATCAGTTACATCAAGCTCCAATACACTTTTCGCTGTATCGAGTCCAACTTTACTAAATTCGTCAATAATCCAGCTTTCAATTTCATCTGAGAACTCTGTCAACTCAACATCTTCCTCAGCACCTTCTCTAAACACATCAATTTCATAACCAGTCAATTGCCCTGCCAATCGAATGTTATGTCCTCCTCTACCAATGGCTTTACTAACTTCTTCTGGTTTTAAAATAACCTCAGCCCTTTTAGCCTCTTCATCTATTTTTATTGACGTTACGCGAGCGGGGCTTAATGCTCTGGTAATAAATAATTGTAAGTTATTTGTATAGTTAATAACATCTATGTTTTCATTACCCAATTCGCGAACAATACCGTGAATCCTTGATCCCTTCATACCCACACATGCACCTACGGGATCGATCCTGTCATCATAAGAATCTACCGCCACTTTTGCCTTTTCACCAGGAATTCTAACTACATTTTTAATGGTTATTAAACCATCAAAAACTTCTGGAATTTCTTGCTCAAACAGCTTTTCCAAAAATACTGGCGATGTTCTGGACATGATAATCGTTGGTTTATTACCTTTAAGTTCAACGCTATCAATAACACCTCTTACATTATCTCCTTTTCTAAAAAAGTCGGAAGGTATTTGCCTATCTTTTGGCAATACTATTTCATTTCCTTCATCATCCAATAAAATAACCGCTCTATGTCGAATGTGATGTACTTCTGCGGTGTATATATCGCCTACTAAGTCTTTAAATTGTTTATAGATGATAGTATTATCGTGCTCATGAATCTTTGAAATCAAGTTTTGACGCAATGCTAAAATAGCTCTTCTTCCCAAATCAACCAACTTAACTTCTTCTGACACATCTTCACCTACTTCAAAATCGGGCTCGATTTTACGCGCTTCACTTAAAGATATTTCCTGATTTGGATCTTCTACTTCACCGTCTGCTACTACAATTCTATTTCTCCATATCTCCAAATCCCCTTTATCTGGGTTAACAATAATATCAAAATTATCGTCATCGCCATATTTCTTTTTCAGGGCACTTCTAAATACATCCTCTAAAATTGCCATTAACGTTACACGATCAATTAACTTATCGTCTTTGAATTCTGAAAAAGATTCAATTAACGCGATATTCTCCATAACTCTTTTAAATTAAAATTTAATCATAACTTTTGCTTCTACAATGTCCTCATAAGCGACTTGCGCTTTTTTATTTACAGTTATTTTACCTTTACCTACCGGTTTTGGTTCTCTAACCTTCCACTCTAATGTAATATTGGCACCGGTAGCTTCTGTAAGCACACCTTCTATATTTTCGGATGCTGTTTTAACCTTTAGCTGCCTGTTTACATGCTTCTTGTACTGTCGCGGGGAAACCAAAGGAGCTGTTGCTCCAGCCGACATCACCTCTAAGGAAAAATCTTGTTCTTCCCTATCCAAATTATGCTCAATGGCTCTGCTTACAAACATACAATCTTCAACCAAAACACCATTATCGCCATCGATTATTATTCTTATTTGGTTATCACCTTGGATGGAAAAATCGATAAGAAACAAATCCAATCGCTCTTTAAGCGCCGCATCCAATAAATCTTTAACAGTATTTTTAAACATTTTCAGTATAAAAAGAGGGGACTTTCCGTCCCCTCATTTCTTAATTTTCCTTTTCAACGCTGCAAATATATAATATTTTAATTGATTTTTAAAGTAATCCCGCTAAAATTGAAGTTATTAAGAACAACCTGAGCATTCTTACAAAGTTGACCGTAAAAAACCCAAAGGGGAGCCCATTATAGAACAGCTCCTTAAAATACCCAAAACCAAAAGAAACAAGGTCAAGGAAATTACCCTGGATATGGCTAGCTCCATGAAGATGATTACCAAAAAATGTTTCCCAAAAGCCATTCAGACCCACGAAAACCCTGACAACATTTATTAACTCCTTGCCCAACCTTCCTGCACTCCATGGTTTACAATTGAACACTCACATCCTTAAAAATCAGAGGGCATATTTAAATTGAGCTAAAAACCTTTATTTATAGCTCATGACAGCTTTTAAATGGAATTGGCAACAAGATAAATGGCCTAACTTCACCTTTGATGAGGAGACTTTGCTAGGGTTAGAACTTGCGTTTATTCAGTTTAGCGCAATGGCATTGGGTGCTTTAAAGCATGTATCTAACGATAAGAAAGATCTGTTAATTGCGGAAGTATTATCTGATGAAGCGATAAAAACCGCAGAAATAGAAGGTGAGTATCTAAATCGTGATAGCATTCAAGAGTCCATCAAGAAAAATTTAGGATTAGCCGTTGAAAACAGAAAATTACCTGCTGCTGAGTTTGGAATTTCTGAAATGATGGTCAATCTATATCAGACCTAATGATGAACCATTAACAAACGAATATTTATTTGAATGGCATAGAATGCTTACCAATGGCAGAAGGGATTTGGTTGATATTGGTCGCTACCGAACGCATGAAGACCCTATACAAATTGTTTCTGGCACAAGGATGGATAAGAAAACGGTACATTATGAAGCCCCTCCCTCCAACAGTATGACACATGAAATGAAAGCTTTTAACGATTGGTTTAATCAGCAACACGCAAATGGAATGAGCACTAGTTCGTTATTGGCAAAATCAGGAATTGCTCACTTTTATTTTTTAGCCATTCACCCTTTTGAGGATGGAAATGGAAGGATAGCTCGGGCAACTTTAGAAAAGTCCCTTTCTATAAGTTTGGGTCGCCCTGCCCTGATTTCATTATCTCAAATGATTCAATCCAACAAGAAAGCTTATTATGAATCTTTGGGCGAGCATAATATGAAGTTAGATCTTACAGAGTGGTTATTGTGTTTTGGTCAGACAGTTATTGATGCTCAAAATAATACCTTGCAGATTATTGAGTGTTTAATTCAAAAAGCAAAATTCTTTGATCGTTTTGCTACCCTGATAAATGAGCGTCAAACGACTGTTTTACGTCGTATATTTAGAGAGGGACATCATGGCTTTAAAGGTGGTTTAAGTGCAGAAAACTATACGCGCATTGCAAAAACTTCTGCTTCAACAGCAACTAGGGATTTAAAAGATTTAGTAGATAAAAATCTTCTGTTTAAAACAGGAGAGCTAAAAAGTACGCGTTATTATATTAATTTAGAAGAAGGAAATTGAGGTAATATCTAAGTTTCAAAACTAACATTTGTTTTTACATTGTTTTTACAACAGAAAAATAAAAAGGCTCTCAATTTCTTGAAAGCCTTTGTTTATCTAGTAGCGGGAACTGGACTCGAACCAGTGACCTTCGGGTTATGAGCCCGACGAGCTACCTACTGCTCTATCCCGCGATATTGGACTGCAAATATACAATCCTTTTTATGTAATGCAAGCATAAAAACAAAAAAAATTATTGTTATATGCTATCTGACTGAAAGTCCGACAATTCTGAATTAATTATTTTTATGGACACCTGAATTGGATTACAACAAACTTCACAATCCTCGATATATGTTTGACTACTTACGGAATTATCAATCATCATCGAAATGCTCTGCCAACAGTAAGGACATGTAAAGTAATGTTCTATCATAATCCTAAAGTTAATAAATAAAAATCGACAACATCTTTTTTGATATTGTCGATTTAAACCAACCAACTAAAATTTATGAAAAATTTACTCGAAATTATTCTTTTTCAATATCCATTGTTGCTGTTGCATTTTGAAGCTCCAGATACATCATTCCTGGCGGACGATTACGTCCAGACACTGTAATATATTCTTTGTTTAAGTTGTTATCACTTACCATCATGGTATTCAACTTTGTTAGGTTCATAAATTCCATAGGCAATTCACCTGTAAGTTGATTACTTGACAATATTAATTCTTCTAGATCTCTTAATTGAGCTATTTCTGAAGGAATCTCACCATGTAATTTATTATCCATTAAACTCAACTTCTTTAATTTTGTTAGGGCATATATCTCTGTAGGTATAGTTCCAGTAAGATAGTTACTTCCCAACAACAACTCTTCTAAATTTGTTAAACCCATTAAAGACTGTGGAATGGTTCCCGTAAATTTATTACTGTAAAGTTTCAAGGATTTTAGGTTCTTTAATTCTCCTAACTCAGACGGAATATCACCTTCCAATCCGTTCATAAACAATTCTAAAGACGTTAGCTCTTTTAAGTTTTTTAGAGAAGATGGCAGTGTTCCTGTTAATTTATTGAATCCTAAATTCACTTTTTTCAAATGAACTAAGCTTCCTATTTCCTGAGGCAATGCACCTTGTAAATTATTAAAAGGCAAGTTAATTTCAACAACTTTATCGTCTTGTACTTTTACGCCAAACCACGAATCGATTGAGGCATTTAAATCCCAAGTTGCATTCCATTCAGCACCATTAGTAGATTTATACAACGCTAACAATGCTTCTTTTTCTGTTAACGAAATACCTGCAAATGCATGTACTGAAACAAAAAGGCATATAACAATAAGTTTTAAAGTCTTCATAATTGATAAATTGGGGATTAATTCTCTTACGAAATTACCCCATATATAGACTAAAAACTATTTTATTCGACGAAATGCATAAAATTTTAACATTTAACAACCGATCATCGGTATATAGATAAAACAAGCCACTCTTTTAGGTTAAGCTTCTTCCTTCTTTAATTTAGATTAGAGTACCTAAAAATCAATATTTAAAAGTTCTCCGCTTAATTGCAGCACTTGTAATTCGGCTAATTTTGCTTGGTATTTTGCCTGATTCCTATTTAGCTCGGCGTTTAAAAGATTTAACTGCGCTTGTCTAAATTCGATGGAGTTCACCTGACCTAACTTAAACTTTTCCTGGGTACGATTAAAATTGTTCTGAGAGGTAACAATATTCGCTTCCTGTATCCTGTAAATATCCAGTTTATTTTGATAATCATCCCATGCATTGTTGAAATCCCTAGTAATATTCATAACTAATTGTTTCTTCATTAGTTTCTGATTTTCCAATGCTATCTCAGCATTTTTGACCCTGGTTATAGTAGTTCCTCCATCGAACAGACTCCAACGTAAATTCACACCTCCAGATAAACCTGTATTTGTAGAGACTGCTAGAAAAGATGCAGCATTGTTATTATTTTTACTCCATCCATATGTTCCGGTCAATCCAACACTTGGTAAATAGGCTGACCGCCCCTTCCTTACATCCAGTTCGGTAATTGTAATACCTTTGTTAACCTGTAAAACTGCAATATTGTTAGATAATGTCTTTTCTAACAACGCTTCCCTGCTTAGTTGCAATAAAAAGTTTACCTTGGTATCAACTTCAAAATCCTGGGGTAACATATTACCTGTAACCACATTCAAATCACGCTTAACATTTTTTAACTGCTGGTATGTATTAATGTAATTGATACTATCGTTATTAATATCTACTTCGGCATTTAACACACCCAGTTTTGTACTTTGCCCATAATCAAACTGATAGTTAGCTCTGGCTAGCCTATCTTTTGAAATGGTTAGTGTTTGCCGAATAGCCGAGGTATTCTCGGTTAATTGGGCAACATTATAATATACTGTAAAGAGTTGTAATATGGTATTTTCAATAGTTTCCCTAGCTTCCAATTCAGATAACTGATAACGTTGTTTAAGCTGCTTATAGTTATAAGCTCTCCCCAAACCATCAAATAAAGTGTAGTTTAAATTTACTGAAGCATTATACCTAGAACTTTCAGCACCATTTAATTTTGTACTTTCCCCATTGGAAAATTCAGCTTCAGTATTATCCAGATTGTAAACCGCTCCAGCGTTCCCCGTAACTGTTGGCAAATGCCCTGAATTTAATACGCTTGCCTCGTTCTCGGCTATAGCAACATAATTATTCGCTAATTTTACTCCATAATTATTTTCTAATGCAAGGGCAACGGCTTGGTCTGGTGTTATTACTTGCAAATTTTGCTGTGCTGTTATCTTGACCATTCCAGTCAGCATAAGAAGCCCTATAGCAATGTACCTAATATTCATGTTCTTCATTTAATTCTTTTATAGCGCGTTCAACCTCTTCCTTTGTAACGTGGTTCCCTGTTACGAGCCATTTAACATTTTTCTTAATCCCATTACTAAAAGCCAAAAACAATGGCAATACCAACAGCGTTAGTATGGTAGCATAACCTATACCAAAGGAAATAGAAATCGCCATAGGCTTTAAAAACTGTGCTTGCCTACTCTTTTCCAACAACAGTGGTGCTAATCCTGCTATTGTTGTTAGGGATGTTAAAAAGATAGCTCTAAAACGTGACTTCCCTGCATTAAACAAAGCATGGTCAAAAGACATCCCTTCTTTAAGGTTGGAATTGAATTTACCTATCAACACCAAACCATCGTTAACCATAATACCTATTAAAGCTATGATACCCAAAAGCGATAAAACATTAACAGAGAAACCAAGCAACCAATGTCCCCAAGCAACCGCCGTTAAACTAAAAGGTACTAACAACAATAATAAAACAGGCTGACTGTAGCTTCTAAATGTAAAAGCAATGGTAATATATATAAGCAATAGTATAATTATTCCAGTGCGCTGTAATGATCTGGACAGCTTAGCTGCTTCGCGGTTTTGCCCTTCAAACGATGCTGAAATAGTAGGGTATTGCGATTGAATTCTAGGAACTACATTGGTTTTGATATCATCTAATATATCTGTTGCACTGGTATTTCTATCCTTAAGATCTGCTGAAACTTGAATTTCCCGTTGACCATCCAAATGGTTTATTGCCACATCACCGCGAGCAATAGTATATGTTGCGATATCCCGCAAGGCAACACGTTCGCCCGATGGTGTTACAATGCGCATATCATCTAAGTTATTTATCGATTCGCGATTACTACGGTCGTACCGTACCCACACCTTTATTTCATCTTGCCCTCGTTGGAAACGTTGTGCCTGAGCACCAAAAAAACCTGATCTCACCTGACTCATCACTGTTCTTAAATCCAGCCCCAGCAAATAAGCACTTTCTTTAAGCTGTAATCTTATTTCTTTAATTCCCGCAGGATCGTTATCGGCTACATCTTTTAATAGGGGGTTTGATTGCAAAGTAGATTTCAACTCCAGCTTCGCCGCTTTTAATTCTTCAATATTATTACTCAATAAAGAGACAGAGACTGGGCTGCCACCAAAATTACCACCAGATCCAAAAATTAAACGCTCAGTACCAATAACAGGCCCTACCAATTCTCTCAAACGATTGGCTACCAAAGAAGCATTAATAACATCTGGTCGTTCTTCTCCCGGCAACATGTTAATATCTAGTACAGCACTGGAACTACTACGTATGGTTAAAATGGTATTTTCAAAAAGCTGCTTATCGGTTCCTTGTAAATATTTTTCAGTAAACTCCTTGTTTACCAGAAAGGAAGCTTCTTCTATCATAGATATAATTGAGTCTGTCACCTTTACATTTGTTCCATTTGGCATATCCAATTCTACCGAAACGCGATCGCTGGCAATTGATGGGAACAGAGTAACCCCAATAATTCCGCCTCCGATAGAACCAAATGTTAATATTAAAAGTGCCACAAAAATACCTAACGAAAATATTTTAAATTTTAAAACAAAATCCAAAACTGGGGCGTACACTCTATCTCTTAAAAATGTCATGATTGTATCGCCCATCTTATTTATAAGTCGCATTTTAGCGAAAAACTGCTTTATTTTAGACGGATGTCCTTCCTCTTTCTTTTTCCGTAAGGCTTTGGAGTGTGCCAAATGAGCTGGTAAAATGACTAGGGCTTCTATAAGGGATACTGCCAAAGTTAATATAACAATGACCGATACCTCCCCAAAGAATTCCCCTATGCGACTTTCTAGAAAAAAGAACAACGAAAACGCCAAAATGGTTGTTACAATAGCCGAAACTACGGGAGGAATCACTTCTAAGGTACCGTCTATCGCTGCCTCAACGGGCGATTTACCCTTTTCGTAATGTTGGTAAATATTCTCGGCTATAACAATACCGTCATCCACCAAAATACCTATAACAATGATCATTCCAAATAGGGACAGTACATTTATTGTAACATCAAACTGTCCTGCAAAAATAAACATGCCCAAAAAGGAAATAGGAAGCCCCAAAGCCACCCAAAATGCCACACGCGTATTGAGAAATAAGGATAAAAACACCAATACCAAACAAATTCCCATAAACGCATTTTCGGCGAGTAATTGTGTACGCTGCTTTAATGTTATAGACCTGTCGTTTACAACATTTAAATACACGTTGTTGTGTTTTGCATTATAATCCTCTATATAGCTTTTTACCTTATCGGCAGAAGAAACCAAGTCTTCATTATTGGTACTCGTTATAGAAACATTAACCGCTAATTGCTGATTAAAGTATGTAGCGTTTGGGGTTTCAGAAAAACGGTCTCTAATAATGGCTACGTCTTTTAACCGAACTACTTTACCATCTTTATTAGCTTTCACTATAATGTTTGACAGTTCATCACCATAGTAGGATCTATTATTAGCCCTAATCAAATACTCTTCTGATTCTGTTTTTATGTTACCTCCTGTTACCAGTATATTCGATGCACTAACAACTCTAGAAACATCGCTAAAAGTTAAATCGTATGCCAATAAACTGGCTTCATTAACGGCGATTTCAATTTCTTCGTTAGGGTAGCCGGTAATTTCTACTTGCGAAATGCCATCAATAGTTCTTAAATCGTTCTCTATCTGCCTTCCCAATTGCTTTAAAGTTGCTAGGGGAATCTCGTTACCACTAATGGCAAAAGAAATGGTTTGTCTTGCTTCTTCACGCTTTGCAACAATAAGTGGCTCCATACCGGTTGGAAAAGAAGGGACTCTATCGACCGCATTCTTGACTTCCAAAAGCATAAAGTCTATACTCTCCCCTTTCTCTATTTCTACGGTTATAATCCCGCTGTTTTCCCTTGAAACCGACGTTACGCGATCTACACCTTTTAAACCTTTTAAATTATCTTCTATTTGAAGCACTATCCCTTCCTCAATTTCTTGAGGCGAAGCTCCCGGATAGGTTACATTTATATTGATTATCTTAGAATCAACCAGAGGAAAAAACGAAGATTTAAGCGACAAAACGCCAACAACACCAAACGCAAAAAACGCAAGAATAAAAACATTTACTGCAACATGGTATTTTATAAAGTAAGCTAAAATCTTTCTCATGCTAATTAGCGCTTTCCTGATCGTTATTTTTATTAACAAAAGGCCTAACCAACATTCCGGCATAAGCACCCGGCACCATTTTCTTTAAAATAATCGTTCCGTTGGGCACTTGCTTGACAACTACTTTGGATTCTGAAAAATAAACGGGCTTAACGTCTATAACATCTAGAATACTGTCCCTAACCACAAATATCTGCTGCGTATCCAACAACAAGTTTCTATTAATTTCAATAGCGTCCTTCTCCTGTTTTGCACTTAAGTTTGCCTCCAGATACAGGCCTTCTTTTAACTTTTCATCTTTCACCTCTATATATGCAGTAATGGTTTGCGTGGTTGGATCAACACTTCCATTAACTCTGGAGACAAAGCCTTTATAGGTCTCCGTCTTATCTAAACTCGTTAAAACAACCTGTTCGCCTATCTTTAGCAAGTGGGCATACGATTTACTTACTGCAACTTCCATTTCATAAACAGAGGGATCGATAAATTCACCTAATTTCTGTCCATTTCTTATTAAGGACCCTTCTGTTACCAATGCGTCAGTTAAAATACCAGTAAAAGGTGCTAAAATTGTATATTTGGACAAACGCTGTTCCATATTCTTAACATTGTAATAATTTGACACAATACCTCGTCCAGAAATGAAATAGTTTTCTTTATCGGAATCCATTTCAGGCAGCACAGGTGCTGTTTTCTTTATATCAAAGCTATTGAGATAATCCTGCCATTTTGAATAAACATCTGGAAAGTCCAAACGCAAATCGGGCATAATTGCCGCTATGGCATTGTACAAATTACTTTTTGAAGACTGAACACTTGCATAATACTCTGATGCATCCATTCGAATTAAGGTTTCTCCTTTACGAAATTGCTGCCCTGGTTTAAAAAGCTTAGTCCCCATTTTAAACACACCTTGAACTTCAGAATACAGTTCCACCCTACGTTTAGCCACCAGGCTCCCATTGGAAGGAATAGTAATTTGAACTGTTCCGTTTACTACAGTATCTGTAAAAACGGTCTTAACAATCTTTTCCTTAAAAGGCTTGGGCTTATTTTTATTGGCTATAAGCATTATAGCTAATAGCACAGAGGCTGCTATAAGTACGAAACCTATAACCGCAAGAATAATTTTACGCATTAGTATGTTTTTGTGTTTCAGTTACAAAACTATCTAATACGGCAACTTAAAACGTTAAAAAAAACTTAAATAAACTAAGCGTCCATGCTTTCAATTTCAATTTGAATATCCTCCCATTTTTGCATAAGTTCTTGTAGGACTTCTTTCTTTTTTTGGTAAGCATCGAAAAAGCCCGGTTCTGAAGTTACTTCTTCATAATTAATTTCCAGTGACAAGTCAATTTTCTTAATGTCCCGCTCAATATCATTTATTTTTGCCTCGACATTACTCAATTTATTATTTAAAGACTTAAGCTTTTTTTGTTCTTCGTAAGATTGTTGTTTTTTTTCTTTGGGTGCCTCTTTAATAACAGTTCGTTTCTCGACCTCTCTTAAACTTTCCACTTTTCGTTGTTCTAGATAGTAATCTATATCTCCCAGATATTCTTTTAGCTTATGGTCTTTAAAATCGTATACTTTATTAGTTAATCCCTGAAGAAAATCCCGGTCGTGGGATACCAAAACCAGAGTTCCTTCAAATCTAGCAAGTGCTTCCTTTAAAACATTCTTAGACTTTATATCCAGGTGGTTGGTGGGCTCATCCATTATTAGCACATTAAATGGCTGCAACATTAGTTTAGCCAAGGCTAACCTGTTACGTTCACCACCCGATAGTACCCGCACATACTTATCGACCTCTTCTCCCCGAAACAAAAATGCTCCGAGTATATCCCTCACTTTACTCCTATTGGTTTCATTAGCAGCATCGATCATGGTGTCCAAGACGGTTTTATTGCCATCTAAATACTCTGCTTGGTTTTGGGCAAAATAACCTATTTGCACATTATGCCCCAACTTTAAATGCCCCTCATATTTAATTTCACCCACAATGATTTTTGCCAAAGTAGATTTCCCTTGACCATTTTGTCCAACGAAGGCCGTTTTACTATCTCGCTCTATAAGTAAATCGACATCTTTTAAAACCTGGTTATCTCCATAATTCTTTGACACCCCTTCGGCTTCAACAACCACCTTACCTGGCGTTATAGACACAGGGAAGTTTAAGCTCATTACACTATTATCATCCTCATCAACCTCTATACGATCCATTTTATCAAGCTTTTTTATAAGCGACTGCGCCATGGTTGCTTTAGAAGCTTTAGCTCTAAATTTCTCAATGAGTTTTTCGGTTTGTTCTATTTGCTTTTGCTGATTTTTATGGGAAGCTAGTTGTTGTGTTCTAAGCTCCTCTCGCAACACCAAATATTTTGAGTACGGCTTTGGATAATCATAAATTCTGCCTAGCGAAATTTCGATGGTTCTATTGGTCACATTATCCAAAAACATTTTGTCGTGAGATACAATAACCACAGCTCCTGAATAATTATTCAAAAACCCTTCCAACCAAATAATCGACTCAATATCCAAATGGTTTGTTGGCTCATCCAACAACAGTATATCGTTATCCTGCAACAACAACTTAGCCAACTCAATACGCATACGCCATCCTCCTGAAAACGTATCGGTTAACCTATTGAAGTCGGTTCTATTAAAGCCAAGTCCTTGCAAAATCTTTTCTGTATCGCCCTGGTAATTATAGCCTCCTAAAATTTCGTATTGGTGCTGATACTCGTTAACATCGACCATTAGCTGATGATACCCTTCACTCTCATAATCGGTACGCTCTGCCAGCTGCGTGTTTATCGCTTCCATTTTGGCCTCTAACTGCTTGATTTCAGTAAAAGCTTCATAAGCTTCTTCCAACACCGTTCTTCCTAAAACAAAATCTATATCTTGTTTTAAAAATCCAATTTTAAGCGCTTTATCGCCTGCAATTTGCCCAGTGTCGGGTTCCATTTCTTTCGCCAAGATTTTGAGCATTGTCGATTTACCTGCTCCATTCTTTCCAATAAGGCCTACTCTGTCTCCATTCCCCAACTTGAAAGTTATATCTTCAAACAAATATTCGCCTTGAAATGAAATCGATAAATTATGAATGTTCATCATAGAAATGTAACTTATAATACAGAACTTTAATTATTAATATCCTATTTTTGCCCTGTAATTGCGCTTGCAAAAATACACAATTATTATGTTTAAAAAAGGGAGCAAATTATATAGCATTTTAACTGGAACTTGCCCAAAATGCCATGAGGAATCGATGTTTAAGAATAAGAATCCTTATATCCTTTCGGAAGCTTTAAGCATGCACGAAACATGTTCAAACTGTGGCACTAAATACAAAATAGAACCTTCTTTCTTTTATGGCTCCATGTATGTTAGCTACCCAGTAGGTATTGCCTTTGCTACTGCTGCGTTTGTTATTTCCTTTTTTGTTTTTAAGGCTTCCTTAAGTGTTGTTTTTGTTTCAATAGTAGGGACATTAATAGTTTTTATGCCGGTTATTTTGAGGCTCTCAAGAAATATATGGATCAACTTTTTTATGCATTACGATAAATCGCTTGCTAAAAAGCCCTAAGCTTATGGTAAAAACTTGTGTATTCCAGCTCTAAACTGTACCTAAGAAACGGGAAATATCAATATCTTTTTCTAATGGGTGCCCGTATTCAATAAAATTAAAAAGCTGTTCGGCAACGTAGGGAGCTATCATAACACCACGCGTGCCCAAACCATTTAAAACAAATAGATTTTTATGCTTAGGGTGAACACCTACCAACGGGCGCCTATCAATTACCGTAGGACGTATTCCCGCTACTTGGTCTACGACCTTATACGAACAGTTAATCACATTTTCCAGTTTAGACAAAAGTTCTTCTTTTGCTTTATTGGTAACAGTGTTGGTCTTATCACTCCACTCATAGGTTGCCCCAACAATATACATATCGTCTCCCAATGGAATTAAAAACACACTGCTCTTTAGCACGTAATCAATCTTTAGATCTGGCGCATGGATAACTAGCAACTCGCCTTTTGTAGCCATTAAAGGCAATTGATTAAAAAACGGGTTTTTTGAAAGCCCATAACCTTCGGCAAATACAATATGTTTTGCTGTTATTGCTTCGTATTGCATACCATCATTTTGTATTTCTAGAATATCATGGTTAAATGCATCACTCAAAAACGTTCCCTTACCTTTTAAATCTTCCTTATAAGTTTCTACCAATTGCTTGACATTAATGCGCCCTGTTTTAAGTACCTCTCCATAACCGAATGGTGCATCAATAGCACTATTATTGTTCTTAATGATATTCAATGAAAGATAATTGCTCAACTGGGGGTTATCGGAAGCTGCAAACCAATTGTTCTGCTCTTCCAAGGAAGTAAACTTTCGGTAAACGGGTATCTTATAATCCAATTTCACCTTTAAATTATCTTCAACTCTACGGTACATTGGCAATGCCTTTTGCAATTGCTCATCACTTTTCCAGACGGGTGTAAACCGTTTTAGTACCACGGGATTGTATAGGCCGCCAGCAACAACAGAGGATTGTTGTGAACTATTATCGAACACTACAAAGCTTTTATTGTGTTTTCTTAACTGCTCGCAAAAACTAATACCCGCCAGCCCTATTCCTACTACTATATAATCTACTGTCATAACGATGCGAAGATACTCATAATACCATTTTACCTTTAAATTTAACCACATAAAACATGTCTTTTTATCCTAAAAAAAACGCCCACCAATGGTGAGCGTTCTATATCATGATGACATGTTTAATTTAATAAGTCCACATATCTAATTCAAAATCTCGAATTTTAGTTTTTATCCTATCAGACTCTAATAATTGCATCAAGGCATTTTGGGTAATATACTCATTTACTTTTCTATCTCCCTGTACGTTTTCTTCGGCATAGATATGGCCATTAAAACGTCTGGAGTTTAAAATATGATCGAATGAATATGGCATTGAGCTATTTTCATTATTAAAAGCTTTGGCTTCATGAAGTACTTCTCTGGCATCTGGGAAAAACACCCAGAATAGTTCTACCAAATCCGGTTGCTCTTCGTCAATAAAATTAACATCGGGTGCTACGGGTGCAATACCCAACAAGCGGTATTTCATTTCTGCCTGGCGCTTATCAAAATACCATACGCCCTTAACGCGGTACTCTGCTATATCGGCTGCGGTCAACTCTCTTCTATTGATATATTCAGCAGATAATTCTTCACCAGCATTTATTTGTTCAATACCCAGCTCTGTTGTATCAACTTTTACCAGGGCAGCTTGAATATCATCCAATGTACGCTTGGTCTTAAAATAAGAATCGTCGTAAATGTTTTTTATTTTCTCGTTCTTAATATTTTTCATAAGTACATCGTACAAAGACCTTCTGTTGCTTCCTATGTTATTGGTATCTATAGGATAATACAGCGGAAAATTAGCACGCTCATCAAGGACAACTTTTTCCCAAACTATTTTAGAAAAAAGAACATCTCTATCATCCACATAACCATATTCCAAAGGTTTATCGTTATCGATCGCTTTTTGTGACTCTGTTCTTACTCCTATTTCTTCAGGGCTTTTAGCGTTAAGCAAATTTGCTTGGGCAAACATACCTGATACTGCAAAAACAGTAGTGGCTGTTAATAAAAAACGTTTCAACTTCATCTCTTTTAATTTTTATTTATTAGGGGCTAGGTTTTTATGCCTAACCCTAAATCTTAATTTGTAAGTTCAATAAATACGGGCGATACTTTTTTAAGTATAACGTTTACTCCGTTAGCCTTAGCTTCAATATCAAATATCTGAACGCCAGAACCTCTTTTGGCCTTACGTAAAGCAGATTTAGCTCTACTATCCAATTTATTACCATTTACATCAATAGTAGGTTGTCCAGGCACTTTAAATTTAAATCCGGTAACACGTAATGGTAATTCGAAATCAAAATCATCGAATTTAGCTCCAATGGTAGATATCTCAAGGCTTTGACGTTGCATTTTTACATTACTATCTTCACCTCTAATTGTTCCTGTTGGCTTCGGCAAATCTTTAATTCTAAAGCTTGCTCTGTCGCTCACTTTTTGACCATCTGGCAAAGTACCAGTAACATTAATGGTTACTTCTCTACCTTGTATTCTCGTAGCATCCATGATATACTTGCTCGTTCCAACTTTTGTTAAACCTTGGGCACTAGCACTAATTTTATTATCGGATACTCCTGCAAACGAAATGGTCATTGGGTTTTTAACACCTCGGTAAACCACATTCATTTTGTCGGCAGATATTGTAGCCGCATTAGGTTTAGGAACGGTAGCAAACGTTTGCGATACAGGCACTTCAATGTCTTCACCATCTTGGGCAAAAATCAACTTACCTTCAATTTTATGCTCACCAGCGGCTCCTGCATTTACTTTTAGTTTCACCTTACCGTCTTCAATAGTATAATGATCTTCAGTAAGTTTTCTACCATCTAATGTTAGCTCTACACGGTTAGGTTTAGTGGAAGCATCTTTACGTCCTAATACAATTTCTCCATCAAACTCTTCGCCGTTAAAGTAAGCAGATTTTGAAGTTTCCATCAAGGTCGTGTAATTTGTCATAGACACTTCACTTGTAAGGGTCCCTTTTAACATGTTTGACAATACTTCAGACTCCGTTGTTTTGATATCGGCTTGAAGTTGTGTCATTTTTGTTAGTGAGGCCACTAAAGGAAATCCTTTGTAGTGGTGCTCTAACCAATCTACAGTCCCTGCTCCACGCTTTACTGGTTCTGTTTTAAACTTCTTTTGCACATCTGCAACCACAGTTTCCATTCCTGGGTTACCTGCTAAAATCTCAGCTACACCATCTCTAAATGCAGCTATTTGGTTCATAAACTCTTCTCCATCTGATTTAAGCTTATCGCCTTTAAAAAAGTGTTCATCTAAATAGTCACCTTTATCCATGATCTCATAATCTGTAGGATCATCGATCTTAGCAGTCATTTTACCTTTTAAGTCTTCCAAATAGGTATCGAAAGTTGTTGCTAAGGCGTGTATTTGACTTGCTTTGTCTTTTAAAGGTTCGTATTTGGCCGGCTGGTCAATGGCTTGTTGTTCTAAACCTGCCATGAAAGCCGTATTACGTTCTGAAGCTGCTAAGTTCGATTCGGTTAATTTTTCATTCATTAAACCAAATGCTGAAAGCACTTCCTTTGACATATTTAATGCTAGCATTGCTATGAATATTAAATACATCAGGTTAATCATTTTCTGTCTTGGTGATAAATTTCCTGCTGCCATGTCTAATTAGGTTTTGGTTAATTTTTGGGATAACCCCTAATTATTTTTTGTTCATAGCAGACAGCATACCACCATACACACCATTTAATGAAGATAGGTTAGACGCCAATGATTGCATTTGCTCTTTTAATTTAGCTGCATTTTCTACAGACTCTTCATTAATAGATGCCTGACGGTTGATACTCTCTAACTGTACTTTATACAAACTGTTTAGAGACTCCATTTGAGCAGCAGCTAAAGATAATTCTTCTCCATACTTCCTAGTTGCTTCTAATGACTCAACTGTTGGAGAAATATTTTTTGCCGCTCCTTCAAAGTTTTTAATGCTATCACCTAAACTTGCCATTAATTCGCCATCAATTTTAGCGTCTTTTAACAACTCATCCAGTTTTTTAGACAACATACCTTGTGCATCCTTAGGCTCTTTACTTGCTGCCTCACCTCCGGCCAATTCTGGGTATACTAGCGACCAATCTAAATCATCATCTACTGGTTCGAATGCGGAAATCGCAAAAATTATTGCTTCTGTAACCAATCCAATGGTTAACATTACATTACCTGTTAAAGGTCCAATTTCAAAATGAATAATCTTAAATAGTGCTCCAACGATTACAATTGAAGCTCCTAATCCATAAGCTAAATTCATAAACTTTTTACTTGCTCTTGACTGTGCCATAATTCTCGGTTTTAAATTTTAAGTATGAATACTTAAGTAGGTTAATTAATAGTATTTATTTTAGATTTAATGTTACTTTTTAGAATTGTCGGTTACTTTTGTCCCCATGTAATCCTGTACTGTTCTAAAACCTATGTAACTTCTTGCTGAATCTGCATATTCGTAGTCTCTGGAACTCACCTGTAAAAAGTAAGCTACATCTTTCCAAGATCCTCCTCGAACTACTTTACGCTGATTGTTATTATCGTTTACGTTTGGATTGACTGTTGAAACGTATTCGTAAGATGATGGATCGTATGATGCATTAACCCATTCTGAAACATTTCCAGCCATATTGTAGAGATTATAATCATTTGGCTCGTAAGATTTAGCCTCAACGGTATACAAGGCTTGATCTGCAGCATAATCACCACGAACGGGTTTAAAGTTAGCCATAAAACAACCCCTGTCGTTTCTTGCATAAGGTCCTCCCCAAGGGAATGTTGCAGCTTGCAGGCCACCTCTTGCAGCGTATTCCCATTCTGCTTCAGATGGTAATCTGAATGAGTTTACAAAAGCCGTTCCTTTGGATTTCTGGTAAGCATTCTTCCATAAAGTTCGCCATTGGCAAAATGCCTTTGCTTGCTTCCATGTAACACCAACCACTGGATACTCTCCATAAGCATCATGCCAAAAATAATCGTTGTGCATAGGTTCGTTGTACGAATAAGCAAAATCCCTAATCCATGTTGTTGTATCTGGATACACTTCAATTTCTTCTTTAACTAGCACATCCTTACGTGCTAAAGAACGATTATGAGCTGCCTTTTGAATATCCATGTAAGTATACTGGAACTTAAACTTTTTAACGTCCCATGTGCGTTGTCCATTATAAGACTCTTCAATAGGCAAGTACATGGTATCCATAACCTCGGCATAATATTCATCTGGATATTCATTTATATCAAAAACCAAATCGATATCCTTATTAAGCTTTCTACCTTCGTATCCTGTAGGACCAAGACCACTATAATTTTCGAACATGTATTTTTCATATACGGTCATATTGGCTGTATCAGCATCTTTAAATGCATACTCACCTATACCACCATCATCGGGGGTCATCCCAACTTCATCGGCTAAGATAGCCAACTTTGTTCTTACTATAGAATCACGAACCCAGTTAACAAATTGTCTGTATTCACTATTTGTTATCTCTGTTTCATCCATATAGAAAGCACGAACAGTTACTGTTTTGGCTGGAGCATCATGAACACCCGCTAAATCGTCGTCGGCCTTCCCCATAATAAACGCACCTCCAGGTACAAGTTCCATACCATAAGGCTTTTCCGGATGCCATTTTTTTCCTTTAACACCTACTAGTTCTCCTCTATCTTTAGAGCCACAACTAGCTAGCAGTGTTAATACTGTGGTTATTACTAAAAACTTCTTCATATCCATAAAAACTCGAGGTTAATTTATTTTAAGCTTCATTTGAGAGCGTAAACATATCTATATATTTTTTAAAAAACAACTTTTTAGCCGAAAAATTTACATTTCATCGTGAAAAAATAGCATTTCAACGATAAAATAAACACTTAAACTGTAATATTATTTAGACGCTGTTCTTTCGAAATGCCTTATACCACCGCTCTGGGATTTTATTACCACAGGCATCTATATAATCTTGATGCGCGCAAGATAATAACGTGTGTGTCTTCAATTTATTATTGACATCTGCTAAAAATGGTATTTCTATCCACCATCTTCCTGTTTTATTACTTTTATAGAAAATCAATTCCTGGGAGTCTACTAAGGTAATGAATTTTTGATAACTATTTTCATCGGCAAAGTCATCGTCCTTAACCCTAAGGTTAACACCTTCAATAAAGTACCAAAGCATTTGGGAAACAAGCATTGCAGTCATTTCATCGTCCTTAGAGGGCTTGTATTCGTAAATCCCCAACGAAGTCACCTTATTACTTATACCAGCATAACGTGCTATGGCGCATATTTCCTTACCGTCCAGACCATTGGGTGAGAATTTTTGATTTAAACTCACCTCCGATCCTTTTACCGAATTCAAATCAATGCTTACAATGTTTGCATCTCTTACTGCTGGTTCTACCAACGAAATATCACCAGACACTTCGCCTAACCGATACGATTCGAAATACAATTGATCCATTAAATCTATTTCTTCCTGTGAGTTAAAATAGGTTTGATAGCCAACAGTTGCATAATTAAAAAGGTTATATGGCTCATCTAAAATAATTTTACCTACGAAACTGTTATTCTTCATTGGTTTAGATGAGTCTCCCATATCAAACTTAGAGTCTACATTTACAATATTAACCATTGGAATTAAATCATCGTAGGCACGATATGTAGCGTATGTAAGGTCCTGTGTTCCCCCAATAATAACTGGTATAATTTTTAGCTTCAACAAAACCGAAACCGTATTCTTTAAAGCAAAGTATGTGTCTTCAACACTTTCGCCCTTTTTAATATCACCCAAATCTGCAACAACCGAGCTCCAACTTCCAGGAAAAAGGCCATAAAACGATTTCCGGATTTCATTTAGGTTAAATTCTTCTCCTATATAATTAACATCATTTCTGTTTTCCAACACACCAACTAAGGCAATACTAACTGAATCTAAATCTGGAATCCCTTGACCTTTGGAATGAATCCTCAGCTTCCTTCCCAATGCTTGCGAAGACAGCAAAGCATTATGGGCCAACACTAAATCTGAAACAGGAGACAGGAAATTAAAATCCATATAGTATTATTTCTTTTTCGCAGCTGTTTTCTTTCTTGTTTTCTTCTTTGGTTGATTTGCTTCTATTATGGCTTGAGCCTCTTCCAGTGTCATTTTAGAAACATCAACTGTTTTTGGCAATTCAACTTTCACTTTTCCTTTAATCACATTATGTCTTCCCCACCTAGCTTTCTCAACACGCACACCTACTTCTTCCCAATTGTGGACAACCTTATCGATTTCCTTTTGAATTTTTGTTTCTATCAATTCAACTATATCGTCCTCCGACAAATTATCCCAATCGTATTTTTTATTAACATTAATAAACATATTGTTCCATTTTATAAATGGTCCAAAACGTCCCTTCCCTTTTTGAACAGGCAAATCCTTATACATATATATAGGCGCATCTGCTTTTTGTTTTTCCTTAATTAAGTCGATAGCTTCATCCAGTTCCACACTCAACGGATCTACGCCTTTTGGAAGCGAAACAAATGCATTGCCAAATTTAACGTAAGGACCAAATCGCCCATTATTAACCTCGACCTCCTCGCCTTCGTATGACCCAAGGTGTTTTGGAAGCTGAAATAAATCCATAGCCTCCTCGAAGGTAATATTATTTAACTGCTGGTCGGCTCCTAAACTTGCAAACTGTGGTTTTTCTTCATCATCTACTGTACCTATTTGTACCATTGGACCAAACTTACCCAAACGTACACTCACTTGTCTACCCGTCTTAGGATCTACTCCTAAAATACGTTCCCCGGATTCTCTATCAGCATTTTCTTGAACATGCTCAACTTGCGGATGGAACTCTTTATAAAATTCTTCCATCATATTAGACCAATCTACTTTGCCTTCAGCAATATCATCAAAATCTGCTTCCACCTTAGCGGTAAAGTTGTAATCTAAAATATGTTCGAAATGATTTACCAAAAAGTCGGTTACGATCATACCTATATCTGTAGGCACAAGCTTTCCTTTATCCGAACCAACTTTTTCGGTTAGCAATCTATCTTTTACTTCACCATTTTTCAGTGTTAACTGGGCATATTTTCTTTCAACACCTTCAACGGTTCCCTTTTCTATATAGTTCCTATTTTGAATGGTCGAAATCGTAGGCGCATAAGTTGATGGACGCCCAATACCAAGCTCTTCAAGTTTCTTAACCAAAGAAGCTTCTGTAAATCTAGCCGGAGGCCTTGTATAACGTTCTGTTGCCGTTATATAGTTATTAATAAGCACTTCGTTAACCGACATAGCAGGAAGCATGTCGTCCTGCTCTTCGTTTTCGTCATCGGTACCTTCTAAATAAACTTTTAAAAACCCATCAAAAGTTATAACTTCTCCATTTGCCGTAAATATCTCATTATGTGAAGATGCGCTAATTTTAACATTCGTACGTTCTAATTGCGCATCACTCATTTGCGATGCAATGGCCCGCTTCCATATTAAATCGTACAAACGCGCCTGATCCCTATCAACATCTATCGCATTTAATGAAAAATCGGTAGGCCGTATAGCTTCGTGTGCTTCCTGTGCCCCTTTAGATTTCCCTGTATAATTTCGCGGTTTACTATACTCTGCTCCGTATGTATTTTCTATTTCTAACTGCGCTCCTTTTCGTGCTTCATCTGACAAATTCACACTATCCGTTCTCATATAAGTAATTAACCCAGCTTCGTACAAACGCTGCGCAACGGTCATTGTCTTACTTACCGAAAAATACAATTTACGAGATGCTTCCTGCTGTAATGTCGAGGTTGTAAAAGGTGCCGCTGGCGCTTTCTTTGCAGGCTTTTTTTCTAAATTAGAAACCTTAAAGGTTGCTAATCCGTTCTTTTGCAAAAAGCTTTGAGCTTCTTCTTTAGTTGCAAAGTTCTTTGGTAGTTTAGCTTTAAACGTTTGCCCAGACTCGTTAGAGAATTCGGCATCAATACGATAAGACGCTTCTGGTGTAAAACTTTGTATGTCGCGTTCGCGTTCTACTATAAGTCTAACTGATACCGACTGCACCCTGCCTGCAGATAAACCACCTTTTACTTTTCTCCAAAGTACTGGAGACAACTCATACCCTACTATCCTATCCAAAACACGTCGTGCTTGTTGGGCATCAACCAAATCGTAATCTATTCCTCTGGGATTTTCTATAGCTCTCTGAATGGCCGTTTTAGTAATTTCATGAAATACAATCCGTTTGGTCTTGTCTTTATTCAATTTCAAGGCTTCTGCCAGATGCCAAGCAATGGCTTCCCCCTCTCGATCCTCATCACTTGCCAACCAAACCATATCGGCTTTCTTAGCTAACTCTTTTAACTTTTTAACAACCGCCTTTTTGTCTTTCGAAACTTCATACTTCGGTTTAAAATCACCTTCTACATCAACTCCTAATTCTTTGGATGGTAAATCGGATATATGTCCAAAACTAGACTCTACCGTATACTCTTTTCCTAAAAATTTCTCAATAGTTTTTGCCTTAGCAGGTGACTCAACAATCACTAAATTCTTCGCCATACTTCAATTTTTGGAGCTACAAATGTATATGAAAAAAAGTTTATCTGCTGCATTTTAAGGATTATCTGTTAAATATTTCAACAAAAAAAAGACCACTTAACACTTAAACAGTAAACTTTTAACTAATCCTTTCTTGATTAGTTCCACCCTCTTTTATATTAATTATACTTAGCAGATAGCACCTAAAAAGCAAAAAATAAAACACCTCCAAAACCTATTCTCTTAAAGCTTTATTAAATTTGTTATTTTAAATCTGACACTTTGTCATAAAGTATAAATTAATTGTATCTTTGCATACTTATTGACTGCTATCCGTTCAATACATTATGGAAAAGATTATAGAAGAAGAAAAACAAGGACAATCACTTATCCTTGACCAACAAGAAGGGAATACGCGTAAGCTTTTTATAGAAAGCTATGGCTGCCAAATGAATTTTAGTGACAGTGAAATTGTTGCCTCCATTCTAGCAAAAGAAGGGTTTAACACTACACAGCAATTGGAAGAAGCCGATTTGGTTTTGGTAAACACCTGTTCTATAAGGGACAAGGCCGAACAGACCGTAAGAAAGCGACTTGAAAAATACAATGCCGTCAAAAAAATAAATCCTTCCATGAAAGTGGGCGTTTTGGGCTGTATGGCCGAACGCCTTAAGAACAAATTCTTGGAGGAAGAAAAAATTGTAGACCTTGTCGTAGGACCTGACGCCTATAAAGACCTTCCTAACTTACTGTCGGAAGTTGAAGAAGGCCGAAATGCTATAAATGTCATACTATCCAAAGAAGAGACCTACGGCGATGTTTCGCCTGTACGCTTAAATAGCAATGGTGTTACCGCCTTTGTATCCATTACCCGCGGATGCGACAACATGTGCACCTTTTGCGTGGTACCTTTTACCAGAGGGCGTGAACGTAGTCGTGATCCACAAAGCATTCTAGAGGAAATAAATGATTTATGGAGCAAAGGCTTCAAAGAAGTTACCTTACTTGGTCAAAACGTAGACAGTTACTTATGGTATGGCGGTGGATTAAAAAAAGACTTCGAAAAAGCCAGTGATATACAGAAAGCTACTGCCACTAATTTTTCTAAGCTTTTAGAAATGTGTGCTCAAGCGCAGCCTAAAATGCGTTTTCGTTTCTCTACATCCAACCCACAGGATATGACATTGGATGTTATAGAAACCATGGCTAAGTTCAATAACATTTGTAATTATATTCATTTACCAGTTCAAAGTGGCAGTAACCAAATACTCAAAGCTATGAACCGCCAACACACCAGAGAGGAATATTTTGAGCTAATAGATAATATTAAACGTCTTATTCCAGACTGTGCCATTAGCCAAGATATGATTTCCGGTTTTCCTACTGAAACTGAAGCCGACCATCAAGACACTTTAAGTCTTATGGAATATGTTAAGTACGATTTTGGATTCATGTTTGCTTATTCCGAAAGACCTGGCACACTAGCCGAACGAAAAATGGAAGATGACATTCCTGAAGATATCAAAAAGCGTCGCCTAAACGAGATCATTCAATTACAGCAAAAGCACAGTTTATACCGTACCCAACAACATCTTGATAAAATTGAAGAAGTGCTTATCGAAAAAGCCTCAAAAAAATCGGATGCGCATTGGTCTGGACGTAATAGCCAAAACACAGTAGTTGTTTTTCCTAAGGAGCATTACAAAGTTGGCGATTTTGTAAACGTTAAAATAACCGACTGCACCAGTGCAACACTTATTGGGGAGGCTGTAGGATACTCAGAAAACAATTAATAACAAAAAAAACAATACAATCACTGCTTTTGTAGTGAATAATAATATGGAATCTGTTCAAACTATTAAACAACGTTTTGGTATTATTGGTAATTCTCCTGGGCTAAACAGAGCTCTGGAAAAAGCCATTCAGGTAGCCCCTACCGATATTTCGGTGCTGGTAACCGGCGAAAGTGGTGTTGGTAAAGAAAGTATTCCGAAAATAATACATCAATTATCCCATAGAAAACATAATAAATACATTGCTGTTAATTGTGGAGCCATTCCAGAAGGCACCATCGACAGCGAACTATTTGGCCATGAAAAAGGTGCTTTTACCGGAGCAACACAAACACGGCAAGGATATTTTGAAGTGGCAGATGGAGGCACTATCTTTTTGGACGAAGTAGGTGAGCTACCATTAACTACCCAAGTACGCTTATTACGTGTTCTTGAAAATGGTGAATTCATAAAAGTAGGATCCAGTAAAGTCCAAAAAACCAATGTACGTATTGTTGCAGCCACCAATGCCAACATGCACGAAGCCATTGACAAAGAAAAATTTCGTGAAGACCTGTATTACCGCCTTAGCACAGTAGACATCCACTTACCTCCTTTACGACAGCGCCAAGAAGATATTCATTTGCTTTTTAGAAAATTTGCAAGTGACTTTGCCCTAAAGTACAAGATGCCAACGATTAAATTAACCGACAATGCCGTTGAGGTTCTTTTAAAGCACAGATGGAGTGGTAATATTCGACAATTGCGAAATGTTGCCGAGCAAGTTTCTGTCCTTGAACAAAACAGAACCATAACAGCTCAAGTTTTAAGAGGTTATTTACCAACAGTTGGAAGCAATTTACCAGCCGTTATTAAAACCTCCAAATCAGAAAGTGATTTTAGCAGCGAGCGTGAAATTTTGTACAAAGTACTGTTCGATATGAAAAACGATCTGAACGACTTAAAAAAGCTCACGATGGAACTTATGAAAAGTGGCAGCGTTAAAGATGTTGAAAAAAATCACGAAGGCTTAATCCAAAAAATTTATGGAAGTGATGATGATGATGATGTAGACGAGGTCTTTGAGGACTCTACCGAAGACACAGAGGTCTTATCCATTCCAGAACACACTTCTGTTTCTGAAGCACCTTCTAACATTATAGACAAATACCACTTTGCCGAAGAAATTGAAGAGGAAGAGACCTTATCTTTACAAGACAAAGAATTGGAATTAATAAAAAAATCGCTTGAACGTCACAACGGAAAACGTAAATTGGCTGCTGCCGAACTAGGCATTAGCGAGCGCACCCTATATAGAAAAATCAAACAATATGACCTTTAACATGTTACAGGATAGTACCCTATTAACTGTTAATCTACAACAATATGAAACCACAATCGTTAAAAGATTGTCTCACATAAGTACAGTAGAAGTATCTAAATCATAAAACAAAGGTTCCAACCCAATAATAACTAAAACCCAGACCTGTGAAATACATAAAATACATTTTTTTACTCTTAACTTTAGCAACCATAAGTAGCTGTGGCTTTTATTCATTTACAGGAGCATCAATCCCACCCGGAACGGAAACCTTTCAAGTAAATCGTTTTGAAAACAATGCCTTATTGGTTGAACCTGGCTTAGAACGCGATTTTAAACTAGCACTGGAAGACTTATTACAAAACCAAACCAATTTAAGTTTGGTACCTTCCAATGGCGATTTAGTATATGAAGGCGAAATTACAGATTACAGAATATCACCTACTACGGCAACATCTCAAAATACTGCTGCTCAGAACAGATTGACCATAGCTGTTAAAGTTCGTTTTTTTAACAGAAAGAATGAGGAAGACGATTTGGAACAAACTTTTTCATTCTTTTATGACTACCCAGGAAGCGCACAACTTATAGGATCTCAAAAAACAACGGCCATTGAAGAAATTTTTGAGCGCATTACACAAGATGTCTTTAATGCCACACTCGCAAAATGGTAAATTAAAGGAAAGGATGCCGTTAGACCAACATTAATAATCTTGTTGTATATTTAAAAACATTAACAAAAGGAATGATTTGGTATAACCAATGAACAATACGGATTTTACATACATACTCCAGCAACCACAAACAATAACCGAGCAGCAAACCGAAGCATTAAAATCGATTATTGACGAATTCCCTTATTTTCAATCTGCCAGAGCTATTTGCCTGAAAGGTTTAAAAAACATTGAAAGCTTTAAATACAATCAAGAGTTAAAAACAACTGCCACCCATACTACAGATAGAAGTATTCTGTTTGATTTTATCACTTCTGAAATATTTATTCAAAATGAAGTTTCAGACTTTATAAAACAAAATGTAGCACATGTAAAAGACATCGATGTTGATGTTGAGGACATTTCCGTAAACAAAAAAGTTAGCCTCGACGACACATTAGAGCAGCAGATAAAAGAAACTACCGGCGTTTTAGACCCTGCGCTTTTTCAACCAAAAACGCCCCGGCCAGTAGTTTTAGAAACCCCTTCCCCTGCTAATCCTATTTTAGAGAATGCACCTGTCGAAAACACAACTGCTACCGATATCCTTAAAATTGGCAGCCCCTTGCAGTTTAAAAAAAATGAATCCCATTCATTTAATGAATGGCTAAAATTAACAAGATACAAGCCCATACAAAGATCTGAGGAAAAACCTAACAAAATTGTCAACCAACCACCTCCTGAGCAATTAGAAAAAGCCAAAAAATTTGCATTGATCGATCAATTTATTAGCAAAAACCCTAAAATAAACCCAACCAAATCCAGTCCGCCAAAAGGCAACCTAGCCAAGGCACAAATGATACAGCCAGAGGCCTTAATGACCGAGACTTTGGCACGTATTTATTTGGAACAAAAAAATTACAAAAAGGCAATTCAATCTTATAAAATATTAAGTTTGAAATATCCAGAAAAAAGTAGTTTCTTTGCAATCCAAATTAAAGCAGTAGAACAATTACAAGAACAAAATAATAAAGAACAATGAGTACGTTTACAATATTTTTAGCATTAATTGTTGTCGTAGCATTTTTACTAATCGTAGTAATTATGGTTCAAAACCCTAAAGGTGGCGGGTTATCGTCTTCTTTCGGCGGTGGAGGCACACAACAGTTAGGTGGTGTAAAAAAGACAACAGACTTTTTAGATAAAAGTACATGGACCCTTGCAACACTTTTATTAGTGTTAATTCTTTTATCGAACGTTGCTATTAACAAAGGTGGAGAAAATGGCGATTCAAAAGCATTAGACCAAGATGCAACAACCGCACAACCTTTACCAAATACTCCAGCCCAAACGGCAAATGATGCAGCAACTGTTAATGATAGTATCAAATAATCAAGGTACCACAATATCAACAACAAAAAATGCCAACTTATTAAAGTTGGCATTTTTTGTTTCTGCAAGTTTGTCAGTTACCAACTATTGGCACACTTTTAGAATAATGTATAGGCATTAAACACAAAATTTAATTAATTTAAATATCATAACAAAATGAGCTTAAACATTAAACCATTAGCAGACAGAGTTCTTATCGAGCCTGCTGCCGCTGAAACAAAAACAGCATCAGGAATCATCATTCCAGATAACGCTAAAGAAAAACCACAAAGAGGCACTGTTGTAGCTGCTGGAAAAGGCACAAAAGACGAGCCTATAACTGTACAGGTTGGCGACACTGTTTTGTATGGTAAATATGCAGGAACAGAGCTTAAACTAGAAGGCAAAGATTATTTAATAATGCGCGAAAGCGACATATTAGCAATAGTGTAAAACTGCAATAAGCTTAAAGCCCTTGGCTTTTAGCTCCAACTAAAATTAATTATTAACATTTAGCCAATAGTAATACACTAAAGGCAAAAAGCAAAACATATAAAAATGGCAAAAGACATTAAATTTGATATAGAAGCACGCGACGGCTTAAAGCGCGGTGTAGATGCATTAGCAAATGCAGTAAAAGTAACCTTGGGTCCTAAAGGACGTAACGTTATTATTAGCAAAAGCTTTGGTGCTCCCCAGGTAACCAAAGATGGTGTTTCAGTAGCTAAAGAAATTGAGTTAGAGAACGAACTAGAAAACATGGGAGCACAAATGGTAAAAGAAGTTGCTTCCAAAACCAATGATTTAGCTGGTGATGGTACTACTACTGCAACAGTTTTAGCTCAAGCAATTGTAAAAGAAGGTTTAAAAAATGTTGCTGCCGGTGCTAACCCAATGGACTTAAAGCGCGGTATTGATAAAGCTGTAGAAGCCATTACCAACAACCTTGAAAAGCAATCGCAAGAAGTAGGAAACTCTTCTGAAAAAATCAAGCAAGTGGCTGCTATTTCTGCAAACAACGACGATACAATTGGAGAATTGATTGCCCAAGCTTTTGAAAAAGTAGGCAAAGAAGGTGTTATTACTGTTGAAGAAGCCAAAGGTATGGACACTTATGTAGACGTTGTAGAAGGTATGCAATTTGACAGAGGTTACTTATCACCTTACTTTGTTACCGATGCAGATAAAATGATCGCCGATTTAGAGAATCCTTACATTTTATTGTTCGATAAAAAAATCTCTAACCTACAAGAAATTCTTCCTATTTTAGAGCCAGTAGCACAATCTGGTCGTCCCTTATTAATAATTGCTGAAGATGTTGACGGACAAGCGTTGGCTACTCTAGTAGTTAACAAATTACGTGGTGGTCTTAAAATAGCAGCTGTAAAAGCTCCTGGTTTTGGCGACAGACGTAAAGCTATGCTAGAGGACATTGCTATTTTAACAGGTGGTACTGTAATTTCTGAGGAAAGAGGATTTACTTTAGAAAATGCCGACTTAAGCATGCTAGGTACAGCAGAAACAGTAACTATAGATAAAGATAACACAACTATTGTTAATGGTTCTGGTGATGCTGAAACTATCAAAAGTCGAGTAAACCAAATTAAATCCCAAATTGAAACCACTACATCAGATTATGACAAAGAAAAGCTTCAAGAACGTTTGGCTAAACTAGCCGGAGGTGTAGCCGTACTTTATGTAGGTGCCGCTAGTGAAGTTGAAATGAAAGAAAAGAAAGACCGTGTAGACGATGCACTTCACGCTACAAGAGCTGCCGTAGAAGAAGGCATAGTTTCTGGTGGAGGTGTTGCTTTAGTAAGAGCAAAATCGGTATTAGAAAACATAACTACCGAAAACTTAGACGAAGTAACCGGTATTCAAATTGTAGCACGTGCAATTGAGTCTCCTTTACGTACTATCGTAGAAAATGCAGGAGGTGAAGGTAGTGTAGTAGTTGCAAAAGTAATGGAAGGAGAAGGTTCTTTTGGCTACGATGCTAAATCCGAAACTTATGTAGACATGCTAAAAGCTGGTATTATCGACCCTAAAAAGGTTACGCGTATCGCTTTAGAAAACGCAGCTTCTGTTTCTGGTATGATCCTTACTACAGAGTGTGCCTTAGTTGACATCAAGGAAGATGCTCCTGCTATGCCTCCAATGGGTGGCGGTGGCGGTATGCCAGGTATGATGTAAATACCCAAACCTTAATAAATTAAAAGCGCTTCAATCGTGATTGAAGCGCTTTTTTTGTAAGCCAAATATTAATCTATAATTTTCTGCCTGTTTACAAAAATATCTAGAGCAATACCTTTTTTCAGTTTATAATGCCCCCCTGATGTCCTTAAAAAAATTAACAAACAACAACAACTTGCTTTTATTAAACTTAACGTCTTTCTTAATTATTGCATAGGCTTTGCACATTTGAGCATGAACAGTCTTGGTTGAGATATTAAGTTTTTCTGCAATCTCAGTGTATTTCATGTTATCGTACTTGCACATATCAAACACTTTTCTGCACTTTGGCGGCAACTTCTCAATAGCTACCTTAACTTGCGCAATACGCTCCTTTTTAACCTCTTCATTGTCTTCAATTGTTTCTAAAATTCGCTTGTATCGCCATTCTTCCAAAACAGTCTGCTCCCGTTTCATCCTACGGTATTTATCAATATAGGTGTTATACGCCGAAGTATACAAATACCCCTTTATGGAATATGCCGAATCAATCTTACTCCTAGAGTTCCATAATTTTATAAACGTTTCCTGAAGAATATCATCCGACTGGGAACTGTCTTTTGTAAAGCCATCAATAAAAGTTTTCACCCCTTCAACTTGAAGCTCATATAGCTCCCTAAAGGCCTTTTCATCACCATTTTTAACAGCCTCAATAAGATCGGTTATTTCTTTTTTAGCCCCCATTAATTTGTTTGCGGTAAATGTATATAAAAAAAAAAGAAAAAAAATAGTAGGCATTATTTAAAATGTGATCGTAGTAGATAATATAAAGTAAACTTTTGTGAAAAAAAGAATAGAACATTTAATCTTCAAACATTTTGACGAGCACCTTACGGATGAGGAAGCAAAAGAGCTCGTAGAGTGGATTGAAAATGGAAATCATGAAAAATTCAACGCCTATACAGATTTAAATTTTTCAATTGAAAGTACAAAAAACAAAAAGAATCAAATTAATCCCTCTTTATGGAAAAACATATCGTCTACCATAAACAATCCCAAACCAAAAATAAGAAAACTACATTATTGGCGTTACATAGCAGCAGCTTCTATCGTTTTATTGTTTGCCACAACTTTTTTAACTGAAAAAGAATCTCCCCCAGCCGCAGTAACACCTGTAAAGCCAAAAATAAACAAGGATATACTTATTGGTACAGACAAAGCTACATTAACCCTGGAAGATGGTTCTTCTATTGTTTTAGAAAAAGGAAAAAGTTACACAACACACAATATTAAAAGTAACGGGGAAAAAGTCACCTACAAACCTGTCGACACCAACCAACAAAATAGCACGAAGCTTAGCTATAATTATCTAACAGTTCCCAGAGGCGGGCAATTTTTTATAGAATTAGAAGACGGCACTTCAGTTTGGTTAAATTCCGAATCACAGTTAAAATACCCTACCGCCTTTTTAACAGGCAAACCTCGTGAAGTTGAACTGATATATGGCGAAGCTTATTTTGACGTATCCCCAAGCACCAAGCATCAAGGTGCTACATTTAAAGTACTCTCTAACGAACAGGAAGTAGAAGTCTTAGGTACAGAGTTTAACATAAAAGCTTACCAAGATGAAACGTTTATCTACACTACCTTGGTTGAAGGCAAAGTTCTTTTAGACAATAAAATTCAAAAAGAATACCTAAATCCTAATCAACAGTTAGTTTTAAATAAAGAAACCAAAAATACCGTAATTAACAAAGTAGATGTCAGCTATGAAATCTCTTGGAAAGATGGCATATTTAGTTTTAAGAGCAAACCCTTAAAAGACATCATGAAAGTCTTATCCAGATGGTACGATGTAGATTTTACGTTTTTAAATCCTAAACTCGAAACAACAAAATATATAGGGGTTTTAAGTAAAGACCAAGAACTAGAAGAAATATTATCAATTATAAAAAACACAAACTTTATAAATGCCTATGAAATAAAAGAAAATACAATACTTATAAAATAACGGAAAGTAAAAGGGAGCAAAGTTTTCGACTGTCCAAGGTAAAAACACTTTGTCCCCCCTTTTTAGAATTATTAACCAATTAATAAACTAGTATTAACCAACTAATAACATGCAAATTTATGGAAATTAAATCAACTAACGTTCTTTTTAATTTTAAAAAGAAACTCCTGTTAATCATGATGAGATCATTAATATTCCTATTCTGTAGTATGCTTTTTAGCTTTACTCCAAACAATATTCTATCTCAAAACACAAAAATTATAATTGAAACAGATAAAGTCCTGACGGTAGACGAAGTTTTTGAGCTTATCATGAAGCAAACTAGCTTTAACTTCATTTATCAGGAAGACATGTTCAAGGATTTCCCAAAGGTTCCTTTAAAAAAAGGCGTTATTGGAGCCAATCAACTTTTACAAAAAAGTCTCGTTGACAAAGCTTTCGATTTTAAATTTACAAACAACAATACTATTGTTATAAAGGAAAAAGTTCCCATTCCCATTCCTGAAGATGAACAAGCACAACAACGCACAATAACAGGAACCGTAACAGACAATAGTAAAGTTCCGCTTCCTGGTGTTAATATCATTAAAGCTGGTACCTCGGTTGGATCGCAGACCGACTTTGATGGAAACTACACTATTAAAGCCAACAAAGGAGATATCTTGGAATTTTCGTATGTAGGCATGAAAACCCAGCAAATTACCGTAGGTGATGATGACCAAATTAATGTTACCCTTAAAGAGGATGCCGCAAAGTTAGAAGAAGTTGTAGTAACGGCTCTGGGTATAAAAAAAGAAAAAAAACGTATTGGATATGCCACACAAGAAGTAAAAGGCACTGCACTTCAAACCGTACAAACTCCCAATGTAGTTGCTTCTTTATCTGGAAAGGTGGCAGGTGTTACTGTAATTCAAGATGATGCAAACTTCTTTTCCGATCCTAAAATATATTTAAGAGGAGAAAAGCCTTTAATCGTTGTAAATGGTGTACCCCAGCCCAACAGTGACTTCTGGAATTTAAGTTCTGATGACATAGAAAGCATTAACGTTTTAAAAGGCGGTGCAGCTTCAGCTTTATACGGGTCATTAGGTAAAAATGGAGCGTTACAAATTACCATGAAGTCTGGCAAAGGAGCACAAGGCACTACAATATCGTACAACAGTTCCACAACATTCCAAACAGGCTTTTTAAGAATTCCACGTGCACAAACAGAATATGGCCCTGGAAACACAGGACGTTACAGGTTTGGAGGTGGTTTTGCCGGCGGAGACGGCTTAACAGAAGGAGGCCCTGTCAATGACTTTGATTACTCCATTTGGGGGCCTAAGTTTGATGGTAGATTAATAGAACAATACGATTCCCCTATAGATCCAATAACGGGCTATCGTATTCCAACACCTTGGTTAGCTAGGGGTAAGCACAACCTAAAAAACTTTGTTGAAACAGGATTTATTACCTCAAACAATATATCGGTAACATCTGGTTTTGAAAAAGGAAGTTTTGTGGTATCCAATACCTACAAGTACTCAAAGGGTTCTATCCCAGGACAACGATTAGACATCAACACATTTCGATTAACAGGTAATTTAGACGTAAACAAAGTTGTTAATATTGAAGGCTCTTTGCAGTATAACTACCAATATAACAACAATAGAATACGACCAGATTATGGCCCTTCGTCCCCTATATATTTAATATCGCTATGGGGTGGCGCCAATTGGGACATTAGGAATTTTAAACACGTTTGGATACCTGGAAAAGAAGGCATTAAACAAGATTTTGTTGAAAACTGGCGATACAACAACCCTTATGCCATAGCATATCATTGGAGGAAACCATACACTAAAAACGATATCCTTACCTATGCTAAAGCCAACTTTAAAATTTCTGACAAACTAAGTGCGTACGTTAGAACAACTTTAAACCAATACAACCTTGTAAATAACGAAGAGATTTCTAAGGATATCTATCACTATTCAATACCAGACAGACAAGGAAGGTTTAGATATAACAATACGCGTTATTTTGAAAATAACACCGATTTTTTGGTTAGTTATAACGATAAATTCTTTAATGGCGATTTTGAAGTAAATGCTAACCTTGGTGGAAACCAGCGTTTTCTAAAAATTGAAGGCGAAAGTGCAAGTACAACACAATTAATTGTACCCGAGGTATTTACACTGGAAAATTCTGTAGATCAAGTAACCCCAGAAAGCTATAAGAACAAAAAAGGAGTTTATAGTTTATATGCATCTGCCGATTTTGCCTATAAAAATTGGCTTTATTATGGATTCACAGGAAGGATTGACAAATCTTCCACATTGGTTAAAGGTAATGACAGCTTCTTTTACCCTTCTATTTATTTAAGCTTTGTAGCTAGCGAATTATTTGAGCTTCCAAAAGTTATTAGTTTTTTAAAATTGAGAACCTCATGGTCTAATGTAGGAGGCGATTTGGATATTTATGAGGCAACTAATTCCTATGGCACAGGTAGAAAGAGAAATAAACCAACAGCTAGTTTTCCTTCTATACTAGAGAACCCCCTTTTAGAACCAGCTGGTAACAATGCGACTGAGTATGGTGTAGAATTAAAATTATTTAATGGACGTTTAGGATTTGATTTCTCATATTACGAAAACACCAATGGGCCTCAAATTTACGATCAACAATTCTCCGACGCTTCGGGATGGGGAGGTATCAGGTTTAATGGAAGGGAAACCCAGCGCAGAGGTATGGATTTTTCCATTACAGGTACACCAATCCAAACTGATAACTTTACGTGGACATCTATTTTTAATTTTGCCAAGAACAAAAACTACTTAACCAAAATCCCTCCATTACCAGATGGCACACCTGTTTTAAATGAAGGTTTTACAAAGCTTGGTAGCGAATTAGGCCATTATTGGTATGAGGTATGGGAACGTTCTCCTGACGGGCAATTAATAATCGATGCCAATGGTATCCCTAGAAAAACACCTTTTAGAGTAGACACTGGAGCTACCACTCCAGACTTTGAAGCCAGTATTAGCAATACTATTAACTACAAGAACTTCTCTCTTAACTTTTTGTTAGCTGGTAGTTTTGGTGGTATAACACAAGATGAATATGAGTACGATTTATGGAGAACAGGTAGCCATCCAGATGCTGTACATCCAGAAAGAGAACTGTCCAATATAGCTTATGTTAATGGCACCGACCCTAAAACAATGCAAATACCCGGAGTGGCGATTGTATCTGGAGATGTAACTTACGATCCAGACGGAAATATCATAGAAGACACCAGGGTTTTTGAACCTAGTACTTATAAAGTAGATTACCAAAGTTGGGCTTCCAGATATGCAGGAGCATGGCAAAACTTAATTAAAGACAAAACATTTTTAAAATTAAGAGAGGTTTCCATAAGCTATAGATTTCCTAAGAAACTGTTGGACAAAACGTTCTTAAGCTCCGCCTCTATTTCGGTTATTGGACGCAATCTATGGTATTGGACAAAAGATGATTTTTATGGCGATTTAGACTTTTATACACTGCCAGTGAATTCAAGAGATACTGATATACAGTTACCTTCACAAAGGTCTTTTGGGTTCAATGTTAATTTCACTTTTTAAATTAAATAGTTATGAAAAAAAATATTATATATAAATCGACCGTACTTATATTATTATTAGTTACTCTATCTGGTTGTTTAGATGATTTTGATGAACTAAGAGAAAACCCCAATCAACCTACTTCCGTACCACCAAGTTTAATTTTTGCAGATTTAACACCAACTGCTACATCTTCTTTTAGAGATGACTATGAGCGCATGCAATACCATGTTTGGATAGCAACAGACAATACCAACCCACCTAATTTCACCAGTGGTTTTGGAGGCAGCTTTGGAGGTTACGCAACTGCAAGGAATATTGACAAAATGATAGAGGAAGCAGAAAAAGCAGGAGCTCCCGAATATATTATCCTCGGTAAATTTTATAGAGCTAGAGCTTTTATTGAAATGACCCGTCGCATGGGCAACATACCTCTTTCAGAAGCCATGAATGGGGTTGATGCACCTCAACCTAAATACGATTCCCAAAAATCGGTGTATATACAATGTTTAAATTGGCTAGATGAAGCAAATGAAGAGCTCGGAAGCTTTATAGCAGCTAACCCCGTTAAAACACTAGAAGGTGATATCTTTTTTGATGGCAACCTTAAACAATGGCAAAAGCTTATAAACGCTTATACTCTTAGGATACTAATTTCGCTAAGTAAAAAAGCAACGGATAGCGATGTGGATGTACAAGGGCGATTTACGAGAATTATAAATAATCCTACTAAGTACCCTTTAATGACAGGCATAGGAGATAATGCCCAGTTAGAATATAGCGGCGAAGATGGTTTTAAACAATCTTACCAGCCAGAACAAGCTGTTTACAGAGACGCTGTGGTTTATGCAAGTACTTATATCGATTTACTTAAAACAAAACAAGACCCTCGCTTAATGATCGTGGCAGACCCTACAAAAGACGCACTGGATGCAGGCTCCGATGAAGCAACGGTACGTGCCGACTTCGACTCTTACGAAGGCGCCGATGTTTCTGCTACAGGTGCTGAAAATTCATCAAAAAAATTAGATGGTGACTTTTCGTTTCCTAACGAAGAAAAGTATTGGAATTTTGTAGGGCAACCGGGTGTTTGGATAAGCTATTGGGAACAAGAATTTTGCATTGCAGAAGCAGCCCATCGTGGTTGGATATCTGCCAACCCAACTACACATTATAGTAATGCCATTACTGCATCCATGGAATGGTATGGAGTAGATTCTGATGAGATTACCGACTATATTACCAACAAGCAACCTTACATTACAGGAAGTGCTGGCCTTACTAGACTTTTAGAGCAAAAGTATTTAGCCTTTGCAGAAAACTCAGACCAAGAATCTTTCTTTACTACACGTCGAACTGGCGTTCCTAACTATATTTTTTCCACCAACAATGGGATTGATCCTAACCTAGGCGAAAAATATCCTGTGAGATGGACATACCCACAGTCTGAAGAAGATAATAACAACACAAACTATAGAGCTGCATTACAAGCTCAATTTGGAGCAGAAGTAGACGATATAGATCAAATAATTTGGTTGTTAAAAGATTAATTTCTAATAAAATAAAAGAAAATAATGAAAAATATATATAAAACTATATCCTGCTTGTTATTGGTTTCTGTTTCACTTTTTATAGGTGGATGCAGTGAAGACAGCAAGGGGTGGACAGATGAAAGATACACTTCAAATTTTGAATATTATTTACACCATACAAACCCATTAACTGGTGAAGACTATACGGAAGAAGCATTAGCAGAGTTAACCTACGACCCTAAGTACGAAGAAAAGTATGCTGAGGGACAACAAGTTGATTTAAAGCTGGTTTCCTTAAAAATGCCTTCAGAGGTTAAAGTACTATCTGGCGTAGACTTATCCATTATAACTACGATAACGACTTTTTCTAAAGACGGAGAATGGTATAAATCAGAGTTATTTAGTTCTAGCTTAGAAAATTTGGGTTTATTGGAGATAGGAGACAAAACGACAATTCAGTTTGAAATAGATTTTATTGATGGCTCAGTTGGTTCAGTGGATTTTCAGGTAAAAAGAGTAAAGTTTTTCGACCCTAATGCCGTTATTAATTCATTTGTTTACTTAAAGAAATCTACAGGCGAATTATCCCCAATTGCTTTAGAAACTGAAACCTTAACTACCCCTTGGGTGTATGATGGCCCCTATGGAGCTATTGCTAATTTTAATGGTTCCAGTGATAAGGTGGAAGTCTCTGCATCACCAGACATTAACTTTAGAGGCACAGATGATTTCTCCATTGGTTTTTGGGTAAACACAACCTCTACCGATAGCGATCCTGCAATGGTTAGCGATAAAGATTGGGGAGGCGGTAGCAATCCAGGTTTCGTATTTGCCTATACTGGCGGCGACTGGAAATTAAATATTGGAGGTAATGGAGACAGAATCGACATTGGTGGAAGTGATATAGGTGATGGCTATTGGCACTATTTAGCTGCGACATTCGATAGAGACGGGAACGTTACCTTGTATCAAGACGGTGTAGTGCAAGGAAGTTCTAGTTTAACTGGATTGACAGATATCACTAGTAATTTACCAATATTTATTGGTCAAGATGGCACAGGAAATTACGGTAATTGGTTTGAAGGCAAAATTGGTCAAGTTACTGTTTTCGATTATGTCCTAACAGAGCAGGAAGTCTCTACATTATCAACTCCAAGCACAGGTGTGCAATTAATGAAATCGGATGGTTCCATAGAAAATCTGGAAGTTACCAATTCGGGGGGATCAGTAAGCATTGAAGAAGGCAGGTTTACTTATGCTTTTGATGGCACACAATATGCAACCGTTAACGATTCTGGTCTAGACTTTAGGCATACGGGAGATTTTACTGTAGCTACATGGGTTAAAACAGACGCAGGTGATAGTGATCCATCTATTATAGGTGACAAAGATTGGGGCAGTGGCTCAAACAAAGGCTTTGTCTTTGCCTTTTTAGGAGGAAATTGGAAACTAAATGCTGGCGACGGTTCCAACCGCATCGATATTACAGGAAATATAATTAACGATGGCGAATGGCATTTAATAGCAGTTACATTTGACAGAGATGGAAACGCAACGCTCTATCAAGACGGTGAAGCAGTAGAAAGTGCCGATATGTCTGGTTTTGGTGATATGAATAGTGGATACCCTATTAACCTCGCAGAAGATGGCACAGGAAATTATGGGCCATTTACGGGCAAATTATCCAATACAATGCTATTTGATTACGCCTTAACAGCTGAACAAATAAAAGCCCTTTCTAATTAACATTTACCCTATGCTTAATTTAGAGAAGTTCCCATAATACTTATTGTTCTAATGGGAACTTCTCTTTTTAAATAAGTAAACCTACAACAGGCTATTGGTGTTTTCAATCCACAAAAAACCATTCCTTTAACAAACTAAAACTAAACAAATGAACAAATATCTCAGACTCTCCATATTGTGTTTTTTCCTTTCCATAACTTCTTGCTCTAAAAGCAGTGATACTTCCAACCCAGAACCAGAACCTGACAAAACAATTTTAAAAAAAGTACTTCTAATTGGTATTGACGGTTGCAGACCAGATGCGTTAACAGAAGCAAACACACCCCACTTAGATGCCCTGATGGCTAATGGCACCTATTCGTTAGATGCCAGAAATACAAAGACAACCTCTAGCGGTCCTGGATGGTCTGCTATGCTAACAGGTGTCTGGGAAGACAAACATGGCGTAACCGATAATTCATTTAACGGTGCCAATTTTTCTAATTACCCACACTTTTTCAAATACATAAAGGAAAATAATGTTTCCAACCGAACCGTATCCATTTCACAATGGCACCCAATAAACACTAACATCGCACTCGATCATGCCGATGCTACTATTAACACACAAGATCTTACTTCGGATGTAAAAAACAAAGCCATTGCAGAATTGGCATCAGAGGACTTGACTGCTTTATTTGTTCATTTTGATGATGCAGATCATGCTGGCCACAGTACTGGCTTTAGCCCTACAAACCCTAATTATTTAAATGCAATAGAAACTATAGACATTGCTATAGGAAGTGTTATATCGTCTTTAAAAGTGCGTTCCAATTACGATAAAGAGGATTGGCTCATACTTGTAAGTACCGATCATGGTGGATTTGGAACCAGTCACGGAGGAAACAGTGAAGAAGAACGCACCATATTTGTAATTGCAAGTGGCGATGGTATACCCCAAAAAGAAATTGCTAAAACAACAACACAAACAACAATTCCCCCTGCCGAAAACTGTTTAGCAAGCACTACAGAACTTTGGTTTGGTGGAAACACAAGCATTACCGTGCCAAATAACACTGTACATAATTTTGGAAGCTCTCAGGATTTTTCAATTGAATGCCGCTTTAGAGCGAATACCCCTAATGATGTTAGCATTGTTGCAAAAAAAGATTGGGACAGTGGTATATTGCCTGGATATGTATTTTCATTCAAACCAAGCTCTAGAAAGTTTAAAGTAAACATAGGCGATGGCACCAATAGAGTAGACGTTGAAACCGAAGAGATAACAGATAACAAATGGCACACAGTAAGTGCTACATTCGATCGCGATGGTATGCTTCATGTGTATGTAGATGGCGTTTTAAAAAACAGCGCTTCTATGACTAATATTAACAATATAGACAATACGTTACCATTTACTGTAGGCACCGATGGAAACGGAGCCTATGGATATAGTGGCTATATTTCTGAAATTAGGATTTTCAACACACTTTTAAGCGCTGATGAGATTGACAACTGGAAATGCAAAGTTTTAGATAATACCCATACTAAATATGCTAATTTACAAGGACATTGGAAATTAACAGAAGGTACAGGCACATTAATTAACGATGCGAGCCCCAACGGCGTACATGGCACATTAACCGAAGGTATTTGGAAAGATGCAACTGCCAGTGAAGTTATAGATACTTACAATTACGACAATACCCCTAGAACAGTCGATGTTGCAGTAACAGCACTAAATCACTTGTGCATTCCTATTAAACCTGAATGGAATTTAGATGGCAACTCCATTATCGAATCAAATTGTGACCAATAAACAGTGTTCTATTTCCAAAAGTAAACCATTAACAATTCAACAAAATATAATGTATCCGCATGCCTACCAGTCTAAGTATTGAAAAATCAATATAAAATTTACGTATATACTATGGTAAACCTCTTGATATTACCAGTAGGATAGTGATTTTTATTAATCCCTTTTTTAGAATCTAAGATTCAATTTACATCCAACTTGACCAGTCTACAACCTCGATATACTAAACCCCTCTATTTTCATATGATTGTTAACCGTTCTAAATCCAAAATACCCCTTTAAATAAGGGGTTGGATCTTTTATTTCAAAAATAATTTCACCATCCCTTTTATAACATGTATACTGACCATCTATTAAAATTTCGATATACATTTTCTTATTAGCTGTGATCATATATTTTTTATCGGACAAATCATGCTCTGGTAATAAGGGGCGGTCTACATTTCCATTATACCTTCTAAACCTTGTTTTACTGTTGTTATGTCCGCCATAACCAACATAGTATAGTGTTAAGCTATGATAATTCGGGAAGAAACCTGCCCTTAAATCTGATGCCCTAAAAAAATCGTCGGGGTGATTTGGGTCGTTAGCCATCCAAAAGCAGTTCAAATCTGAAACCCTATCATAGGGCTTACCATTATCAATAACCGTAACATAATAAGCAATTTTAATACCCGTTTCTAATTTGTTTTTAAACCAAACCGTACATCCCTTAGCATCAACAATTTCTATAAAACCATTATTAAAAATCACTTCCCCTCCAGGTTGTTGTTCTACAATCCAGTTATGTTCCTGCATGACATTTTCATACATTGGGACCTCTTGTGCATAACCATCGTTTGATGCTAAAGAAAATAACATAAAGAAGATTAGCACTAAACAGCTTTTTAGTTTTATCATCATCCCTCCTTCTATAAATTTACCAGCCACCATAGCGTCACTCAATCTTCGGTTTAAACATAGTAAAACTTAAACCCTTTCTAGCCTCCATTAATGCTGTTCGCAGCGTTTCTACCTTTTCAGGATAATCTTTTGCAACATTATTTTGTTCTCTCGGATCTGCTTTTAAATTGTACAATTGTGGAACAACTTCGAAGCCAGTTTCAATGATTGGCCCCCAGGGAACAAGCTTAGGTCCATCTAAAGGTTCTATATATTTCCAATGTCCTTTAATGTACGATAATGGACCAGCAAAACTCTCCTGGATTATAGCTTCCCTTCCATTCTTATCTTCACCTCTTAAAGCTGACAACTGGTTTTGGCTATCCATATTCTTGTATTTCAAAATATCTACACCTGCAAGTTTACCTAACGATTTAAAAAAGTCGACTTGACTAACCAAAGCATTGGATGCGATCCCCTTACTTTTTCCATCAGGCCATCGGATAATTAATGGTATTTTAGAACCTCCATCATAAGCACTATATTTCCCTCCTCTTAAACCGCCAGTTGGTTTATGATTCCCTACAAGCGCTCTGGCTTGGTCATGATAACCGTCGTCTAATACAGGGCCATTATCACTAGAGAAAATAATAACGGTATTTTCCCATAGGTTTTGCGCTTTTAATTCTGAAACGATTTGCTTAACGGTCCAATCTAACTGCAAAATAACATCACCTCTAGATCCCATACCGCTTTTCCCTTGAAACATTTTATTGGGAACTCTTGGCACATGTATGTCGTGTGTTGACAGAAAAAGAAAGAAAGGAGATTCTTTATTGGAGTTTATAAAGTCAACCGATTTTTTCACCAATTGCTGGGCAATGGTCTCATCGTCCCAAAGCGCAGCTTTTCCGCCCTCCATAAACCCGATACGGCTAATACCGTTTACAATGGTATTGGCATGACCTTGGGACGGTTTAACCTTTAGTAATTCTGGATTCTCTGAACCCGTTGGCCAATTTCCTATTTTATGTTTGTAGTTTACTCGAATTGGATCGGAAGGATCAAGATTTACAATGTTATGGTTCTCAACAAAAACACAAGGAACCCTATCGCCCGTAGCAGGAATAAGAAATGAATAGTCAAAACCAATTTCAAGCGGCCCTGGTTTAATAATCCCGTTCCAATCGGGACCTTCCTTTCCTCCTAGCCCCAAATGCCATTTACCAACAACACCAGTTTTATAACCTACAGATTGTAAAATGGAGACTAAGGTTGGTTTTGACGTATCGAATAGTAATGGCTGATCGCCAGAAGCAATACTATTACCCTTTTTCCTCCAAGCATACACCCCTGTTAATAATGAATAGCGTGACGGCGTACAGGTTGCCGCTGTAGCATAGGCATTATAAAAAGCAATACCTTCTTCCGCCAGAGCATCGATAGCAGGCGTTTGGATGGTTATTGCTCCATAAGCACCAATATCGCCATAGCCTAAATCATCAGCATAAATCATAACAATATTAGGCTTTCTTTTTAATCCTGTCTGTTTTAGTTTTTCTTTTTCCTTACACCCAATGCTTATAAGTACAAAGAAAACAGATGTTACTGAAACGTACTTCTTTATCTTCATTCGTTTAACTTTTAATGATTGATACTATTTCTCCTAACAATCAGGTTAGATAGTGAGCAAAATACACCTCTAGATCAAGGCTGATTATAATTTTTGTAATCTTATTTTATTAGAGAACCCATCCTTACACACTAATGTAATTTCAGTTAAACTGGCGGAGCGATTATCTAGAGAAAGCACATTCTCTGTTAATGCTGTTGTCCATGCTCCATTTAAGGTTAATGTTAACTTCACGGGCATACTATAATTTTTATACTTGCCTTTTTCGTTAACTGGAAAATTCAAATCGGGCTGTACCACACTAAGCAATAACACATTTGGAGCCTCATGATTAGCCATAATTAAAGACGGTTCAGACACTTCACGCACAGTGTCATTGTCCAAAACTTTGTTTGCTTCAAAAATGACATATCCCGTAGTACTTGTTGCTTTATCTAAAACTATATGTGCCGTTGCATCTGCTCTTAAAATAGCATAAGTATCATCGTTCTTTATTGTATTCTCAAAAGTATTAATAGTATCTTCATGAAGGAACGGATAGATGACATATTGATACGAAGCGTTCTCGGGTGCTAGACCATGATCTATCCATGCGGTAGCATAATCGCCTTCAGTTTCTTTAACACCTTTTCCTTTGGGATGCATTTCCCCTGTTCGCAAGGAATACTTATTGTGATATGAGTGCTGTTCTTCTTTTTTAACGTGCACCAAGCTGTTAGACAAAATATGGTAGCCATTACCGTAGGGATCGATTACCCAATTATTGGATTTTGAATCTTGGGGCAACTGAGCCTTATAAGGGAACTTAGCTAGTTTTCCTATTGACGTATACACAGGCACTTTTTTATCTGTTAAAAAGGTTTGAAACAAATTGGTTTGCGTAGGGTTTTTAGCATCAATACTGGAAATATTAGTACCAATACAAATCAATTTGCTTCCAAATGAAAACACCGATTTTTTAGCCTTCAGCTTTCCCGGAAAACCAATATTAACTTCCTTCCCATCGGCATTAGACCCTTTATCCTCATTTAAGACCATACCAAAAGCACCATTGCCATTAAGTTCCACGGCTCCTGCAAAGGTCTCATTAGATCGAAACATAATTAACGGCATTTTAGGTTCTAACTCTTCAAATGGCAAGTAAATAACCGTTGCCCCAGGATAGCGATTCCAATCCCACCCTTCTTGCTGGAATCCGCTACCTTTTTCGTCTTTGTTATTGAGCAACTGTACTGTTCCATTAGCTGGATATCTGCCATACCTATTCTCGGATACATAAATCTCGGATGCCCAAACATATTTGCTATAACCTTTAATAATCGCAGCCCAATTGTCCTTTCTATGTATGGCGGTTGCTGCATAAGGCAATGTATAATATCCAGGCAAACGTTCTTTATGTATACCATTTACATTGGTAAACAGGGACGTATTAAGTATATCGTCTTTTCCCCAAAGTCTTAAATACGCAGCTGCTACATCTGCATCAATTTTTGATGTACCCATGGGGTTTCCTGAGTTTGCCATTAATAAATACTGCTCTTTCAAGTCCTTTATGCCATTATTCTCCAAAGGATGCCTGCCTGCATTACCAAAGCCCCAATTGTATAGTTGGCTATAAATTCTTGTAGTTAAAAAGGCTCTTTTAAAATTTTCATGGCCTTTAGGTCGTATTCTAAAGCGAGTACCAGATAAGGTATTAATAACTTTGGGCACCGTTTTAAATGCTCCTATACCATAGGCTGGATAATGTCCGTTATGATGCCAAGACGTGCCATCTACTTTAAAGCCCCATTCTTCATTTTGCTGAGCTAGTATAATTGACATATATTTGGAATATGCCCCTAAAAGAGCTGCTTGCTCTTCTTGGCTTTCGAATAAAAAGATTAGCATTAAATGGTAATAAGACTGGGTATTTAAATAATCAATGTTTACATGAAACTTTTTCTCGTCACCCAAAACCATCCCCAAATTATGGAGCCAATGTAAACTGGATCCTACTTGGTTTAACAAGCCTTCTTCCCATAATACATGCCTCATTTTATAAAAAGCCTCAGTGATATCTCTAACGGCATAGCCCAAATGGTGCCTGGTTCCTCCAGAAGCTCCAGCCTGCCAACCTTGATCTAAAAAGTATTTAGACGAAGTAACAAACATGTTCTTTATTTCTTGCTGCTCGCTTGGGTTGGCCCTATTGTAATAATTAGACAATCTTTTTATTATCTTCCCAAAGTCTTCAATGTTATTATGGTTGTTTACCCCTTGTTGCTTTTTATCGAAATATTCCTGTTTTAACTGAAACGTTAGTGGTGGTCCCGTGACTATTTTGCCATCATCATTTAACTTCAACGATTGGTAATCCTCTTTTAGCGAATTGATATAAACTTTATATTTTTTAGCAATTTCCAGATCATTATCCAAAGCTTTCTCAATACGCATTAAATCCAATTTAACTGCTACTGAAATAGGGTTTAGCGTTAATGCCTTTAGACGATTGTAATTACTTATTAAAGGCATCCAATGGTCCTCGCCCGAACCACCTTCTTTAATAAAAGGCACTTGTAAATCTGGATATTGATGACGGTCATCCTGATATTGTGAAAATATGATATCATCTAAATATAAGGTTCCTATCGCTGTGGCTGCCTCTATTTTAAAATGGGTATAAGTTACTTGTTCTCCTTTCTTTGGTGGATTGCCTTCCATTTCATAAAAAGGTACCCACAAACGTCGCCATCCATAAAAGTTTAAATCTAGGTCAAACCAGACATCGTCTTTAGTATCGTTACCAAATAAAAACCTAACACACCCTTTTTGTGGAGCTTCGCTATATACCGAAAGCATAAATGTTGGACTCGAAGGAAAATGATCGCCATAAGCCAAAGGGCTTTCAGCTTTGGTTAAATGTCTAAAATTTGAGGTTTCTATGGTGCTTTTTCCTCCATTCCATTCCCATCTCAGGGCATGTTTTCCAAATCTAAAGTGGTTATCACTTATGGTCAACTTACTGTTCTCTGAATGTTTATACGTTTTAAGGGTTTCTTCTTTTTCAAAAGATTCTACAGCAGGGTACTCTTGCCCTTGTAACGTACAATTTAGCATCACAAACAAAGCAAAGCACAAAGGGTATTTTCTAAACATTCTTAGACGCTTATATTCTTGCAACATATAATTCTTAACCATTACTGTAATGATTGATAATAATTTAACCATGGATCTTTTTTTATCCCTAACATTTTTAAAAGCTCAGCGCGCAATTTACCTTCCATAACATTACCTTCCCCCACTTCATTCTTTAATTGATAGGGATCGTTCACATTGTCATATAAAAACTCCCGTATCGTATTATCATCGTCTATTGTTATAACAAAAGTGTGTGTAGTTGTCTTAATACCCCTATGCCCTGATGCTGGCTGCCCTTCTTTTATATAATAATACAGTGCAGCCTTGGGTTGATTTCCTTTTCCTTCCAGTATAACAGACGACAAATCCGTTCCATCCAAATCTGTTGGCATTCCTTCTGTGGCTCCCATCATGTGTAATAAGGTTGGCATAACATCGGGCACGCTTAATAGCAAGTCATTTTTTTGACCTCCCTTTATTTTTTCTGGCCACCTCACTATAAAGGGTACATTTATAGCCTCATCGTACCAAATATTTTTTGACATTAATCCATGACTCCCCATCATTTCCCCATGATCTGAAGTAATTACAACAATTGTATTTTTATCTAAACCTTGTTCTTTTAAAGCTTCTAGAACACGTCCTATTTGCTCGTCTACACCTGTTATCATTGCAAAATAGTTCTTAACATGTTCCTTGGCCAAATGGGTATGGTTTCGAGTTGCTCCTTTATGAAATGCAAGGGCTTCTGCTGCGGCTTCTAAATCGACATTATCCCTTACCAATAATTCACTTAAAGTTTTGTTTTTGTAAGGGGCCACATATTTTTCCGGCACATATTGATAAGGAGGATGCGGAGGGTTTACAGACCAAAAAAGGGCAAATGGTTTATCTTTATTTCTGGTCTTCTCCGACGGGTTCTTTATATAATCGATTATAACATCGGCCTCATGTTTAGCTGACCATTCATTGATATAGGTCACTTCACTTTCTTTAGCATCATTTACCCAATAATGTGGTGTGTTATGCTGATCGAATGTCCCGTAGGAATACCAAAAGTTAAAACCATGACGAAATTCCTTTGGCGTATAGGCATCCCAAATTACAGTATCTTTATCAGGTATTGGAGGGGGTGACGTTAAATGTAATTTTCCAACATAACCAGCATCGTACCCATTTTTAACCAAAACATCGGAAAAACTAACATCTTCTTTTTGCCATGAATTATTGTATTTATAGCGATTGGAATTGGCATTGCTCAAAACCGAATTATGATAAGGAAGCTTTCCTGTCATTAACATGCCTCTATAAGGACTGCATAACGGAAAATTACTCACAGCGTTTGAAATAAGCATCCCTTCTTTAGCCAATTGATCGATATTTGGGGTATATACGGGATCTTGGTTATTAATTCCTATCCCTGCATTCCTTAACTGGTCTGGAAAAATAAACAATAAGTTAGGTTGCTTGCTTTTTGTTTCTTTTGGTGTTGATTGACATGAAACAAAAGCAACAACTATACATAATAAGTAGTATAGATACTTAGTATTATTCATCTGTTAAATTATTTGACGTCATATGCTTTAATCTGGATAACGCTTCAATATAATAATAATCGGCATAAATCAATGCTACATCTATTTCGTGTCCTAAGGATTTTGCTCCTGTTGAATGCAACAAAAACGAATCAGCTTTACCAACTCCTGAATAGGCGTCAGAACTCAATGAGGTTAACATTTTTATAGCGGCATTAAAATAACGTTCTTTATCTGCTTGGTTATCCATGTAACCACTTAGTTCTAACAAGGCAGAAGCTACAACTGCTGCTGCCGAGGCGTCTTTCTCTTCTTTTGGATTTTCCTGAACATCAAAGTCCCAACAAGGCACATAATCTTCGGGTAATAAAGACAGGTACTTATCTGTTATTTTCTTTGCAAAATCTAAAAACTTCTTATCCTTCGTTTCCCTGTACACCAAAGTATATCCATAAATTCCCCAAGCTTGACCCCTGGACCACCTGCTATTATCTGCATAGCCCTGTTTGGTATGTTTATTAAGTACTTGCCCCGTTATGGAATCGTATTCCAAAACATGCCATGACGTATAGTCATTCCTGAAATGATTCTTCATAGTCGTTTCGGCGTGCTTTACTGCTATATCATAAAACTTTTGATCTCCACCATGCTTTGCAGCCCAAAACAGTAGTTCTAGGTTAAGCATATTATCTATTATGGTAATGTGCTGTTGCCATCTTGGATGCATTTTATTGGACCACGATTTAATAGTGCCAACATTAGGATTAAAACGACTTGCTAATGAAGCCGCCGATGCTAACAATATATCTTTGTATTCTTCCTTTTTGCCTATAATATAACCATTACCATAAGCGGGAAACATCATAAATCCTATATCGTGGTGTTCTGTAATGGTTTTAAAATCTTCAAAAACCTCTGTGCGTTTTATAGCTTCGGTTTTCCATCTTTCATTTTGGGTAAGGTCGTACATGTACCATAAAACACCTGGATAGAAACCAGAGGTCCACACCAACCTACCATTAGGTACTTCTTTCCATGCTTTCTCATTGGTTTCTATAAGCCTAGGGTGTTTGGTAAGATCGGTTAATTTAGGAACTGCAATTTCCAATTGCGATTCACAAGCCTTAATTGCTGTATTTAAAATTAAATTGGCTTTGCTTTCTGGAACTACTGTAGCTATTCCCTTTTTTTCAGAATTATTACAACCCAATAAACAGGCTAAAAGAAACACAAAAAAAAGGTTCTTAAAATGATTTACACTTTTGATTGCATAAGGTGTGTTATTATACTTCATCAGATTATTTGTTGTTAAATTTTTAATAGTATAAGCATACATAGTAGCTCAGTTCCAAAATTATAGAAGCCACTGCCTAAACAAAGAGGTATAAAAGGTCTTTTGAAGGGTGTTTTCTGGTCTTCACTCAATTGTTGCGGCTTTTTTCGCTGTATTTAAAACCTTAAAAATGAAACAAATACACTTCACATCTTTGTTTATTAAATCAAAACGAATGCCCTCATGCTTGTTACAAGTATTTAATCTTTTAAATCTCAAATCCGTAAAAAGCAATATCCATTTACTCATTCTCTTAGACAAAGGCTTAAAGTTATGTGTTAACATAAAAAATGGCTGTCTAAAAAATTAGACAGCCATTGACTCCAAAAACATTCATCGATAGCTCTCTCTACGATATCATAATCCCCTAGTTTTCTGGCATTTAAATTACAAATTCATATGTTAATTTACCACAACTTTTCTTGTAACGATACCTCCTCCTTGGGACTCAATTCTTAAAAGGTATAATCCTTTAGAAAAAGCACTTACGTTTATAGGTTTTATAGAAGTATTGCTATAAACAACCTGACCAACATTATTTACAAAGTTTACACTTTTAACATTGATCCCGGAATCTAACTTAGCTATATTCAAAATAGTATTTACAGGATTTGGATATACGGAAATGCTTTTATTTAAAACCTTATCTTCTATAGATAATGATGAATCATCCACCGTAAAATCCAGTTGCTGTAATGCTGTATATGCCTGATTGGGAGTCCATGCCGCAGCTAAAACAAAACGGTAGTATCTATATGGTTCAGAAGTTGTTAAAGCAACGGCTGTCTCAACTCCATGAATTGAACTTTGGGCAATAATTGGAGCACTAACATCTACCCAGTCGCTATTGTTATTACTTGCATGGACTTTCCATGTCGAATTGCCAGGTGCTCCTTTGGTATCATGCCCATTTACAAGCTTAAACCTCACTTCTGTGACTAATATTGGATTGTATATTTCGGACACTTCAAACTTATAACCTTCTTCGACAGGAATTAACACGGCGTTTGCCAATCTGGGAACCGATGTTGCTATTGTTAAAACATCTGACCATTTACTTGTATTGGAAAAATTAGATTCTGAAATGGAAGCGCTTGGTGTATTAAATATATTTGGTTGTCCTGAAGCACTTGTATTTAAAGCTGAAAATGCTCCATTTGCAACATCTTGAGGCGTTGCGTCAAACCTCACGTCCGAAATGTAAAATGTCCCATGCTGACTAACGCCTGCACTATAAGCAGCCCCATCAGTAACGATCTTAAATGCCACAGTAACAGATGTCCCTGTATAAGCAGACAAATCCAATTCTCCCTTTACATAAGTACCTGATAACACATCTGATGTTGCGATACTCCCTGTAATGTTTCCAGTTTCATTAGTCCATGTTGCCGTACTTGGTAAGTTACCATGCGTATAGTTTTCTGAAACCCATACAGTGAGCGTAGCACCCCCTCCAATTACAGACTGTTGTTGCGTCCAAAACGATACTTTAGGCCCGTTTGTAACAGAAAAATCCTGATTGGTCATTAATGCCCATGCTTCTATCTCGTAATTAGTGTCTTTAGCATCATTTATGTTCTGAAATCTAATCGCTTTTTGGTCTCTTGCTCCTCCATTAGGAATTCTTGTTGCTGGTCTTGAACTTTCATCGAACACCGGACTTGAATCGGTCGCATCAACAATGTTATCATTTCTTGAGCCAATACGTGCAGGATCATGACCTCCATCAGCAACTTTCTGCACAGTAAAGCCACGACCTTCGTTCTCATATCTAAAGTCTTCATAATAAATAGTTTGTGAAAACGATGAAATCACAATTAGGTTAAACAATAGTATTAAAGTACTTTTTTTCATAAGTGCATTGTTTTAAAGGTTATATAATCAACTACTTTTTACACAGGTAAATTTATGTGGCGCTTCATTGTTTATAGAGGGCATTCCTGTTCTTTAAAAAGGGGATATTGGTCAGTTTAGCACTTATTTATATTTCAAATTGAATACCTGTTAAGAATCGTAACTCAAAAAAGAACAGCATTTTGTCATCCTACAATAAGGAGAAACCTCTTTGATAATCAAAAGATTCTTTATTCGCTACGCTCCATTCTGAATGAACCAAGCATAAATTATTACTAATAACTGTTATCTGTTTCTTATTTACTGGGAAGCATTTTAGATATATGCATAAAAAAATCCCAACAAGACATGTTTTCTTGTTGGGATTTTATCGCTATTAATTATGATTTACTCTGTTACTGTAACAGTAAATTCCTTTACGGTTTCTTTACTACCATATACCGTGGTATTATTACCCACAAAGGTTACCGTATAAGTCCCAGGGGTTTCATAAGTATGGGTAAACGATTCTAGCTTTGTGGAATAGGTCTTTAAGGTTATTCCCTCATCGGGATTAACTGCGGTTAAATTAATGGCATCAGTGATTAACCAATCTTCATTCACTACCCATAGCCCGTCTACTTTAACCTGCCCTCTCATTCTCCACAATCCTTTGCCACTATCCCAATACCATTTATTGGCATTCCAAGCAGACACAACTCCTTGCACATCAACAGGTTTAAACCCAGGACTACTTTCTGTAGCTACTGTAAGTGGTGCAGGAGCACCTTCTACATCCATTTGAATATTTAACTCATCTAAATACCATTCTGCAGGTCGCTCTGCTGTATTATCACAGAAATACTTAAAGGCAAAATAAATAGGTTTAGCATCGGCTAAATCAGTAATGTCAACAACACCAGATTCTTGCAAGGTAAAATCGTACAATGTCGATATATTAAATCTATCTGTAATGTCTGTCCAATTGGCATTATTAACAGCTTCTAAAGTACCACTACCATCGTAATCCTTAGAATACCATACCGATAATGTTCCTGTTGCATTAGCACCTACTCCCCATTTTTGGGAGTTTAAAAAAGACATTGTAACCGTACCCTCTGCATTGGTTCTGTTCCTGTGCTTATATTGATGTTCAAATTCTCCTGAGTAAAAATTCAGAAAATTTGGAGCTTTGCTTACTACAAATTCCACTGGCTCACCGGCTTTAGCCGTTTGGGTAATGACAGTTACCTCAAAGTCTGGTTGATCTACCGTTTCATAATCCTCACAGCTCTGTAAAACTAATGCTGAGAGGCTTATTACAGTTAAAATATATTTAATGCTTTTCATACTATTAAGTTTATATTGTTATGTTTTAAACCTAGTTACCAATTAGGGTTTTGTGTTACCAAATCATTACCTCCTATTTCTTGTTCTGGAATTGGAAGCAATTGGTGCTTATTATCATCGTAATTGGTATAACCATCTAAGTAATATGCCAACAAGGTATTTGTTCTTGTAGCTGGTGTTCCTGTTCCATAAATTGGCCAATCTGTATTTTCGGCACCATCTGCTGCTTGCATAGCAGCAACTGTTTCATCAACTTTTTCTTGCAGTATGCCCCAGCGAATCAAATCATATTTGCGAAGGCCTTCAAAACACAGTTCCAATCGGCGTTCTTCCTGAATTAACTCTTTTGTAATAGGTCCTGCCAAAGCTGTAGCCTTAGCTCTGTTTCTTACTTGGTTAACGGCATTTAATGCTGCTGCAGATGCTGGGTTCAGTTCATTTTCGGCCTCGGCATACATTAATAGTACATCTGAGTATCTTAACACAGGCCAATGGTGTGGTCCATAACTACCCGTTCCACCACTTTCTAAAAATCTTCTGTATTTAGAAGCTGCATATACCATTTGGTTAAATGACGTTCTAAACTCACAACTGTTATTGGTTGGGACATAAAATGGTGAAACATTCCAAAGGCCCCTTTCATCTGTTGGATCATTTCTGTATGCATCGGTTAATGTTATTGTAGCAGAAATTAAACCAAAACCACGGTTGTTACATGACCCGTCATCAACTCGAAATCCCATTGTGGAGCCTATTTTACCAGATTGTTGTTGGTCTGAATTTCCGAAAAAGTAACCTATTTGGAACAATACTTCTTTGGTATCATATTCTTCCTGTGCTAATTTATTAAACACATCTTCATAGCTCGAATTCAACTCATGATATCCATTATCGATTACCTTTTTAGCCCAGTCCCTTGCTTTGGTATAATAATCACCATCATTGATAAAAGGTGCTCCTGCTCTTTGCAAGCATACTCTTGCCAATAATGCTTGTGCTGCCGATTTACTTGCTCTTCCTGGAACTGCATCTTGAATGTCTGGTAAATTCTGTTCGGCAAATTCCAAGTCTGCAATAATTTGCGCATATACATCTGTCCCTTTTGTTCTTGGCAACAATTGTTTTAATGTTTCTTCTGTTGGCATAGGTATACCCCCAAGGCCTCCAAAAGCTCTTTGCAAGTCAAAAAACAAATAGGCTCTTAAAAAACGGGCTTCGGCTGTAAAAGTGCTTTTTTGAGCCTCTGTAAGCCCTTCGGAATTTGCTACTTCAACCAACATAATATTTGCTGCATTTATTCCTTCGTACAGTAAGGTCCACTCATCTAAAATCTGGGCATTATTACTTGAAAAACTATTTTCTAAATAAAACCTGATGACACTTCTGTTTTCAAAACCTTCATCGGTTCCTGAGCTTGGATACATAGCATTAAACCGGGATTCTCTATAAGCACGTACAATACGACTGTAAACCCCCATAAGTCCTGCTACAGCTCCAGCTTCATTTTGATATAGGGTTGCAGATCCAATGCCATCTTGTGGCAAAATATCCAGTTTATCATCACAACTTTGAACAAGTGACAAACTGATTATGATTAATATTAAAATTCTTGATTTCATATTCTTTTTTTAAAATGTTACATTTAAACCAAAACTAAAGGTCTTATTTATTGGATATGAGGAGTAATCGACTCCAGGCATAATAGGAGACCTATTGACCGACACATCAGGATCGAAACCACTGTAGTTTGTCCACGTAATTAAATTTTGAGCAGCGAAGTAAATGGATACTGCGTTTAAATTTAGTTTCTCAACAACTTCCTTAGATAAATTATAGGATAGGTTTATTGTTTTTAAACGGATATAAGAACCATCTTCAACAACTCTGGAAGAGACATCCTCGAACCCACGTCCTCCAGCTCTAAACATTGTAGTATTCTGGTTTGTTGGCGTCCATCTATTGGTTACTGTTGCATACTGGTTTTGAGCGTAGTATGCCATTTCCTCAAAAATCAATCTGTTAGCATTTAAAATATCATTGCCATAAGACCATTGAAAAAAGGCACTTAGTTCGAAACCTTTGTAGGTAAATGTATTTCCAAAACCTCCAAAATGTTCTGGTAATCCGTTTCCAATAACAGTTTTATCGTCTGCAGTAATGACGCCATCACCATTTAAATCTTTATACTTTTCGTCTCCTGGTTGACGAACAGGCGAGCCTCCATCATAATCGGGTTGTCCCGGACTTAAAGTGTGTGTTGCATCATCGGGATTGTAATTAACAAAATCTTCTGGTTGGTATACGCCATCTGACAGGTATCCATACATATTCCCCAAAGGCTGACCTTCTTCTACTATAAACTGGTTGGAATTATACCTTTGGTAATATCTTGGATTTCCAAAGATTGGCTTACCTTCTGGAAGCGACATAACTTTATTTTGGTTGAACGAGATATTAAAATCAGTTGTCCATTTAAAATTTTTGCCATCAACATTAATTGTACTTAACGAAAACTCCAAACCTCTGTTTCTCACTGTTCCACTGTTTTTCCATACGGTACTAATTCCAAGGGATGGTGGCGTATCGGCATTTATAAGCAAATCCCTTGTTGTTTTTTCGTAGGCTTCTGCAGATGCAGATATACGTCCATTAAACAACCCTATATCAACTCCTGCATTGTATTGTTCTGTTGTTTCCCATTCAACATCTGGGTTAGCTCCTGCCGAGGTTGGTCTTTGACCAAGCACTTCTACTCCATCAATAAAATACGATGCCAGATCGGAAGTAAATAAATCGAATCGAGCCTCTCCAGGTATTCTATCATTTCCTGTTTTACCATAGCCTGCTTTAAATTTTAATTGAGAAACAAATCCTAAATCCTTAATGAATTTTTCTTCCTCTGCTTTCCACGATACAGCTAATGATGGGAAATACCCTATGTTATGTCCTGGTGCAAATTTGGAAGAACCATCGCGTCTTATTGATGCTGTTAACAAGTATTTATCGTTAAAGCTATAATTAAGTCTTCCCCAAAAGGATTCTATTCTTTCTTTCTCGCTTCCATTAATATCCTGAGTGGTGGAAAGCACCCCTTCGTCTAATGAATTGATTCCTTGGCTTTCTGCATATTGGGGAATCTCCATAGCTCGCACCAGTGTTCTTGTTTTTTCTTTGGAATTAACCGAATGTCCAATTAATACGTTTATACTATGATTATCAAACGACTTGTTAAATGTTAAGGTGTTAATGTTGGATATCGTTTTAAAATTTTGATAGTCCATACTACCATTAATTCCATTAATAGGATTAATTAGTCGCCCATAAACCGTATTACTATTATTAAAAATTCCTAGTTTTCTAAAATCACCATTGTAACTTCCTTTGGTTTCAAAAGTTAAGTTTGGTGTTATTTTATATCGTAAAGCCAAATTGGAGATAAATTGATTTGTCTCACGATTTCTGTATTCATTATTTAGAGATAATATAGGGTGCCAGTTAAATATATTATTTATATCAAACTCTTCTATGTTAATACCATATAAAGGATTTGCATCTCCGTAATCTTTAAATTTGTTTACTACATTAGGATAGGTTATTAGGTTTCTCATAAAGGAATATGCAACATTCCCTTTTGGATCTAATCCTTGTAATTCTGTATTGGCATAAATTACATTAAGTGTTACATCAATTTTATTGTTAACCTTATGTCTTAAGTTTAGTCTACCATTTATCTTTTTGTATTCCGATCTAAGTAAAGTTCCCTGGTCGTCTAAAAGATTAAGTGATGCATTAAGCTTAGTCACATCGTTTCCGCTACCAATTTTTAGGGTATGCGATTTGGTAAAAGCAGTCCTAAACGCATCGTCTTGCCAATTGGCAGAAGGCGAGTTCCTATAATCTTCAACATCACCTACAACCACACCATCGTCATTAACAAAAAACTTTGTTGCTGCAGAATTAGGGTTTATATCGTTTGCAAGTTTTACAGCTTCATATGCAGATAACACATCCAAAGTATTAGCTACATCTTTAATATCTACACGCGTTTCGTAGGTAACCTTTGTTTTTCCAATTTTTGATTGTCTGGTTGTAATAAGAAAAACCCCATTAGCGCCTCGTGCTCCATAAATTGCAGTTGCCGATGCATCTTTTAGGATATCAATACTTTGAATATCGGAAGAGTTTAAAATCCCAGGGTTAAAGTCTTCTACAATAAATCCATCAATTACATAAAGTGGTGAATTATCTCCATTAATTGTATTACCTCCTCGAATAGTTAATTCCATACCTGCTCCTGGTTCACCACTACCAGAACCAACCTGCACTCCTGTAACGCGTCCCGCCAATGCTTGATCGAAATTTGCTACTGGTGCTTCAATTAATTTATCCATTTTTACAGAGGCTACGGAGCCCGTGAGGTCTTTTTTCCTTACCGATCCATATCCAATTACAACCGTTTCCTCCAATTGCTGAAGGTCTGGTTTTAAGCTTACATCGATCTTGGTTTGCTCACCTACTTTAACTTCGGTGGGTTTGTATCCTAAGTAACTTATTACTATTATGGAACTTGGACTAACTTTAATTGTATACTTACCATCAAAATCGGTAGTAACTCCATTTTGTGTCCCTTTCTCAAGGATATTTGCTCCTGGAAGCGGCATCCCAATCTCATCTGTAATTGTTCCTGTTAAGGTCTTATCCTGTGCTTTAGTAGAAAAACCACATAGCACCATAAATAACAATGTTATTATAACGGTTATACTACCTTTAGATTTTGCTGAAAACAGCTTCAACTTATTTTTCATCTTGGTAATTTGATTTAGTTAAGTTTTTATTGAATTAAATTATATCGTAAATGTACAATCACTGTTTAGAAACCTAAGGGGGCAGAGCGTCCATTTAGCAGAGGGTAACTGTTCACATGCCCCATAACACACTATATATCAGCATTTGAAACATATTTCAGATTATGATTAAATAAATTGAAGTATTTTTTAGCGTTTTCTTTTCCTAAAATTATTTTGAATATCCTTAATGTATCATAGCACAAAAACAGTGTTTTGTCATTCCAACAAAAGGAGGCTTCTCTTTTTGACAATCAAAAAAAAATCTTCACTTCGCTACATTCTTTTCTGAATGGACAGAACATAAATTATTACTAATAAAGGATATTCATTAACTATTTAGTGCTACGGTATTCAGAAGGAAGTACATTAAATAATTTTTGAAAGGACTTCCTAAAGTTTTTTAGATCATTAAACCCTAAATCGAATGCTATTTCGGAAATGGTCATTTGTGTCTGCCTCATTAATTGAGCAGCACGTTTTAATTTTATTGTCCTTACAAACTCAGATATGGATTGATCGGTAAGTGCTTTTAACTTTCTGTACAATACAGACCTACTCATACCCATCTCATCAATAAAGTCGGGTATGGTAAAATCTGGATTTGAAATATGCTCCTCGACCAAATCGATCGCTTTTTTCAAAAATATTTCATCTGCTGAAGTAACCGTAACTTCTTTTGGTTGCAGGATAAGTTCTTTTTTAAACTTCTCTATTAAGTTTTTCCTTGCCTTTATAAGGTTGGCCACTCTAACCTCCAGTATATTTGCATCAAATGGTTTTGTTATATAAGCATCAGCCCCTGTTTGATAACCTGAATTTTGGGATTCCTGGGATGTCTTAGCGGTTAACAATATAACTGGAATATGACTGGTCCTTATATTGGTCTTAATCTCATTACAGAATGCCATCCCATCCATAACAGGCATCATAACATCACTAATTATTAAATCTATGTCATGCGTTTTAGCTATCTCAAGCGCATTTTGGCCATTGGGTGCTTCAAAAATATTATAGGTGTTTAAAAATATGTTTTTAATAAAAGCCCTCACTTCTTCATTATCTTCAACAATTAATATAGAGGCAAGAGAGGCATCAAATAAATTATTGTTTACTGAGGCTTCTTCTGTTAACTGAATGATCTCTTTGTCTACATAAACAGATTTTTCAAGATTAAACAAGTCGTCTTCTGCGGCGTCCATATCGTTTTCTACCATTTGATCTTTGCTCAAGTGTCCATTTCCAAGGGGTAATAGTACAGTGAAGCTTGTTCCTTTCTTTTCTTTACTTTTTACATTAATAATACCTTGGTGCAATTCAACCAAACTTTTAGTCAAAGCCAGACCTATTCCTGTTCCAGAACGTTCCCCTAGTTGATAAAACCTATCAAATATAAATTTCACATTCTTTTTAGGGATTCCTTTACCGTTGTCTTTTACCTTTAATTTAACATATTCTTTTCCATCTGCATCCTTATAGTTTGTTAGTTTCAATGCAATTTTCCCATTATTCGGGGTAAACTTGAAAGCATTAGATAATAAATTAAAGATCACTTTTTTGAGTTTTGTACTATCGAACCAAACCTCAATATCTTCGCTGGAAGCACCAAACGTAAAATCAATGTCCTTGGCACTTGCTAACTCATCAAAAGCTATTTTTATATTGTTTACAAACGGAACGATATTATTTTTTGAAGCGCTTAATTGTAATTTACCTGATTCATTTTTTCTAAAATCCAGCAATTGGTTAATTAACTCCATCAATGTACTGGCATTCCTGTACATAATTTCATGTTGCTTACGCACAAAAGCGTTTTTACTTTCCATTTTTAACAAACGCTCTAAAGGCCCTATAATAAGCGTAAGTGGCGTCCTAAAATCGTGTGAAACATTGGTAAACAATTGAAGTTTCATCTTATTTACTTCTTCAATCCGTTCCTTTTCAAGACGTTCCTGCTTTAATTCATTCCGTTCTTTTATCCTTAACAAGCTATACTTTCTTATTTGCAGAATAATTCCTGTAATTATTAAGGTGTAGATTAAATATGCCCACCATGTTCGCCACGGTGCAGGGCGTATTGTTACTACAATAGCATCTCCTTTTTCATTCCAAACCCCATCATTATTAGAGGCCTTAACTTTAAAAAGGTAGGTACCATCATCTAAGTTGGTATAGGTCGCCGATGTTTTATTACCTACATAATTCCAATCGGCATCAAACCCTTCCAACTTATAAGCATATTGATTTTTACTAGGTTGCGAATAGCTTAACGCCACAAAATCAATATTAAAAACATTCTGATTGTATTTTAGAACCACCTCTTCTACAGCATCGGTAATATTAAGATAAGGCTTATTATTTACCTGCATGGAAGTAATGGAAACTGGCGGAACAAAGGTGTTTTCGTTAATATCCTTTGGATTGAAAACATTAAATCCATTGGTTCCCCCAAACAACAGTTCCCCTCTTTTGTTTTTTAAATAGGCTCCGTAATTAAACTCCTTACTTTGCAAGCCATCAAGCTCATTAAAATTCTTGATTTTAAGGGATTGTAAATTAATTCTACTTAAACCGTGATTGGTGCTTAACCAAATATTACCATTATCGTCTGGTACTATTCCATATACAATATTGTTTGGCAAACCTTGGGATGTTCCATAATTAATAACTTTCGTTGTCGTTACATTGTAATGGTATAGTCCATCTCCTTCTGTTCCTATCCATATGTTATTATCTTTATCTTCGTAGGTACAAAGTACCGCTCTAGACGCGTGAGAACTTGTATTTTCTCCCAAATAATCTATTGAAGCCAACTCCTTAGTATGTATATTAATTTTAGCTAATCCTTTGTTACCACCTATTAATAGCACATCGTTATCGGATGTTTTTGAAATGGTATAAATAATCTTTCCCGTGATTTCAAAACTATCCTGAATTCTAATAATTGATTGGGTCTTACTATCTAAAACATTAACTCCCCCCCCAGACGTTCCAATCCATATATTATTTTGGTGGTCCTCTAGTAGGGCAATGACTCTATTATCACTAATACTATTGGTGTTCTCAGGGTTGTTTACAAATCTCTTAAACGCAAAAGGTTCTTTTTGGGGGTTCAAAAAATTAAGACCTCCATCGTGTGTGCCAATCCAAAAATTTCCTGCATGGTCTTTTATCATGGCTTTTACATTATTGGCACTTAAGCTATTTGGAGAATCATTACTGGTAATGTATTTAAACTCACCTGTCTTTTTATCATACAAATTAATCCCCCCACCCTCGGTAGCTATCCATAAATTACCGATAGTATCTTCAATAATGGAACTTACCACCTTGTAATTTAGTTTGGTATTATTTATTCCTGCAGAATAATGCTTGAACAAATCGTAATTTCTATCATAATAATTCACTCCTCCCGCATAAGTTCCAATCCATATATCGCCTTTACTGTCTTCTATTATATTATAAATAGAATTCTGACTCAAGCTATAAGGATTATTTTCGTCATGGGTAAAATAGGAAACATCATGTTTTAATGGGTTAATAATATAAAGTCCTTTATAAGTTCCTACCCATAAATTCCCTAAATAATCTTCACATATGCTCCTAACATCTACGGTTATTTTATATTCTTTTTGTTTTTTTATTCTAAAGAATTCAAAAACATCCCGTTCAGTATTTAAGATTGCCAAACCATTTTTAAATCCAAGCCAAATATTTTTATCCTTATCTTGGTAAAGTACAGAAACGTTATTCTTGTTTAGTTCTGCTGGTGAGTTCTCGGGGTACTGATAGTACTTTACAGAATTTGTAAGGGTATTATAAACACCAATATTTTCTGTCGTTTTAATCCACAATGTATTCGTATTAGCTCTTAGTAATGCCCTGGTAGGTTTACTAAACAACGACTTATCCGCATTTTTATAGTTAAGGGGGACTAAATGGCCTGCTTTGGTGTCTATTTTTTTTAATCCTGAGCTCGTTCCTACCCATAAATGCTTGTCACCTGCCTCAACTATACTCCAGATTTCATTGTTTTCTGAAGCCTCCCCTTCAGTAAAATAATACCTTTGAAATGTATTGGACTCAGGAACATATTTATTTAACCCATCAATGGTTCCTATCCATAAATTGCCTCTTCCATCTTCATATATCGCTTTTATTAAACTATGACTTAAACTGGTCGTGTCTTGAGAATTATGCCTAAATACGGTAAAACCATTTCCATCAAACTTGTTTAAACCGTCCCGAGTACCAAACCACAAGAATCCCTTACTGTCTTGTAAAATACAAAGCACGGAACTTTGTGACAATCCCTTAGTTAACGAAATGTGCTTAAACTTAATACTCTTATTATCACTTTCCTGTACCTGACCAAAAACAGAACTTATTAATAGAAACAATAATAAACCCACTATGTATTTCCTAAAACTCATTTATTTGAAGAATTCTGTTGCATTACTTTTATTTCAATATAACAGTTTGTTCAATAAGATACATATTCTTTCTTTTATATACTTTAAAAATAGTTCTAAGAACTTGTCTCTATATACAAAACAGACTTATTGATCTCAACTTATCTTTCAACAACACTGGCACGTAAAAATTTAAAAACCAACAAACCCTTGTAAATTACAAGGTTACACACCCTTTTATTTACTACTTCTTTACAAAGGTAATCAAAAAAACAAAATACAATCGATTGTATTTTGTTTTTTTTTATTAACTTTACCCCACAATTTTAGACTTATATTATTAATATTCAATTAACAACACAATAAATTCATTACAATGAAAAGTAAATACCAAGTAAGATATGCAGCATCACCCCAAGATGTAAAAACATACGATACAACAAGGCTAAGAGATGAATTTTTAATACAAAATTTACTGGAATCAGATGCAGTAAACTTAGTATACTCTCATTACGATCGATTCATTACAGGTGGTATTGTACCTGTACAATCTTCTATAAAATTAGATACCATAGATCCTTTAAAAGCTGATTATTTCCTTGAAAGAAGGGAATTGGGGATAATAAACATTGGAGAAACAGGGACGGTAACAGTGGATGGCACTTCCTTTGTTTTGGAACACAAAGAGGCTCTTTATGTAGGTAAAGGAAATAAGGATATAGTATTTACCAGTAAGTCGCCTGACGCACCAGCTCAGTTTTACTTAAACTCAACACCGGCCCATAAAACCTATCCCAATAAAAAAATAGGCACTAACGATGTTGAAGTTATTGAATTAGGGGCTCCAGAAACTGCCAATGCAAGAACATTAAGAAAATACATTGTTAACAGTGTTATTGACGTATGCCAATTACAAATGGGAATGACCACTTTAAAACCAGGTAGTTCATGGAATACCATGCCAGCTCATGTACACAACAGGCGTATGGAGGTCTATTTTTACTTTGAAGTACCTGAGGATCAAGCTGTTTGTCATTTTATGGGACAACCTCAAGAAACAAGACATATATGGATAAACAATAAACAAGCTGTCATTTCTCCTCCATGGTCCATTCATTCCGGATCTGGAACCAGCAGCTATACCTTTATCTGGGGCATGGCTGGCGAAAACTTAGATTATGGTGACATGGATCATTGTAAAATAAACGAATTAAAATAATTAATAAAAAAATAGATTATGTCAATTAACTTATTTGATTTAACAGGAAAAGTAGCTTTAGTAACTGGAGGCGTTCATGGATTGGGAATGGCTATGGCTAAAGGATTGGGAAATGCAGGAGCCACACTTGTAATAAACAATAATACTAGTGAAACATTAGAAAAAGCATTAGAAGCATACAAAGCTGACGACCTTCATGCACATGGATACGTTTTTGATGTTACCGATGATGCTGCAGTTGAAGAAGCCATTACTAAAATTGAAGCCGAAGTAGGTCCAATAGACATTCTAGTAAACAATGCAGGTATTATAAAAAGAACTCCAATAGTTGAAATGGAAACCAAAGATTTCGAATTGGTTGTAAAAGTTGATTTGGTTGGTCCTTTCATAGTATCAAAATATGTTGCTAAAAGCATGATTAAAAGAGGCGGCGGGAAAATCATCAATATATGCTCAATGATGAGTGAGCTTGGCAGGGATTCTGTTAGTGCCTATGCTGCCGCCAAGGGAGGCTTAAAAATGCTAACACGTAGCATGGCTACCGAGTGGGCTAAATACAACATTCAAACCAATGGTATTGGCCCTGGTTACTTTGCAACAAGCCAAACAGCCCCTATTAGGGTAGACGGACACCCTTTTAACGAATTTATTATAGGCAGAACACCAGCAGCTCGTTGGGGAAATCCAGAGGATTTACAAGGAGCAGCCATATTTTTAAGTTCAAAAGCAAGTGATTTTGTTAATGGCCATGTCGTTTATGTTGATGGCGGAATCTTGGCTACTATAGGAAAACCTTCTAACGAAAATTAAAAACAAATTAACCTTTAGCATTATGAATACTCTTAGATTTTCTTTCTGCCTATTAAGTCTAGTAACTGTCTTTTCCTGCTCCCAAAAAGCAAAGACTCCTTCCATTTTAATAAAAAACACACTGGATATAACGCGAGCGTTTGAGACAGTAGAATTGACTAAGTCCGACTTAAACATTGAAGATATATCATCAATTGGCATTCGTGATGCAAAAACCGGTCAATTACAAATCACCCAATTGGTAGATCAAGATGGCGACGGCTCTATGGACATTATTTTGTTCCAACCACAAATAGCTCCCAATTCCGAAAATGTTTTTGAAGTTATTACCATCGTAACCGAAGAACAGCCCAAAACCGAGGCTCTTTGTTATTCGCGATTTGTACCAGAACGTACCGATGATTATACATGGGAAAATGACAAAGTGGCTTTTCGTGTTTTTGGCCCTAAAGCACAAAAAATGGTAGAGGATAGTATACCAGGAGGTACACTCTCCAGTGGTGTGGATGCTTGGCTTAAAAAAGTAAAATATCCCATAATAAATAAATGGTACAAAAAGGAATTGGAAACAGAAGGCAGCTATCATGAGGATACAGGAGAAGGCTTGGATAATTTCCATGTTGGGATTAGTCGTGGTGTAGGCGGTATTGCAACTAAGGTCGATACGACTTACTATTATTCCAAAAACTATACTAAGTGGCACACCATTACCTCAGGCCCTATTAGAACCAGTTTTTATTTAGAATACGAAGACTGGGATGCAGCTGGTAATACCATAAAAGAATCTAAAATAATAAGTTTGGATTTGGGTTCAAACCTTTCAAAATTTACGACAACTATTAAAGGAACAGATCAAATATCGGCTGGTTTGACCTTACACGAAAAAGATGGTGAAGTTACTGGTAATGATGTTGGTGGTTGGGTTAGTTATTGGCAACCTCATGGCCAATCGGAGCTTGGAACGGCAATCGTAGCTCCTAAAAGCACTTTTCTTGGGTTCGAAAAATACGACACTAACACTAAAGATTTAAGCAATGCTTACGCTCATCTTAAGGTAGAAAACAATCAAGTTGTTTATTATGCCGGCTTTGGATGGAAAGAAAGTGGTCAATTTAACAACAAACAAGAGTGGGAAGCATATTTAAATGAATTCTCCAAACGTGTAAACACACCTTTAGAAGTTAGCATGCGTTAAAAATTAATTAAGTTAATACCATTACATGAAGTTCTTTAAAAAGAGCTTCATTTTTTTTTTATAATGAACTCGTTTAAACTTTTTTGAATATCCGTAATGTGTCATAAGTAAAAACAATGCTTTGTCAAATTAAGAAAAACTTCCATATCTTTTGAATAAAAACATTGAAGCACACAAAACTATTCTCTTATCAACTTATGCGATTCAATTGTATTTCCACCAATTAATTTGAGAACGTATACCCCTGGAATATTGCAACTTGGTTGCATTTTAATACGATTTAGTCCACTTAAAGATCTCGACAGTATTTCTCTACCTGTAATATCGAAAAGCATCAACTTCTTAAAATGTCCTCCTAAATTATCAATCATTAATTCTGATGAAAACGGATTGGGATAGACTTTTGTTTTTTTTACTTCAAAATCATTATTGTTGGTGCTTAAAACTTCGTTAAGCCAACCTGGCAACGTCCCTAAACGATACGCTAACTGCGCTTCATATAACGATTCCTCATCTACATGTGCTCCCGGAGATTCATTTTCTTGATATTGATTGGCATCAGCAGACATTGTAAACCCCTTTAAACCTGAAATTATGGGCATTAAAAATTTGGCATATTTAGTTTCTGAATTAGGCCGCCATGATTTTACGTCAGAACCTTGATAAGAAACACCCTCAAAATTCCAAAGCACCATATGTCTTAAATGATTAGGTAACGCTCCTGTTGAACCACCTTGATTAAAAAAGAAACCGCCTTTACAAACATCAAACAAATTTGCTCTTGGCTGACTGGCATGAACCTCCATACCAGAATTGCCGTTTTGCGGATGCTCATTTCTCCAAAGCACATTTCCAATGGACAAGGCGTTAACTCCACACCCATGCCAAATACCTGTTGTTTCATCAATACTCTTTCCTATAAAACAACCTGTAGCCGAATTTGTAGTTATAAAATTATGCCCTGGGTTACCTGTATATTTATTATTTATAGCCGTACAGTAAGCAGAAAATTTAAACTGAGCTACTTGCGACATGTCCGAAAACTCCACATTGGAAATCCATCCATTTACAACATGGTTAAATTGGATACCACTCCAACCCGACGAGCTTAAATAAGCATGAGGCCCACTTTTAGCTTCACCAGGATACAATTCCTGAGGCGCTTGATGATGTAAATGTTCCCATATAAAACCACCAGTATACTTTAAATCTTGAATCCCTACTTCTTCAAGAGCCTTAAAATTATTAATCTTCCAATTAAAAGAAGCATCAATTTCCCTATGGATGGGCTCTTTAAATGTAATAACATTGCCATTTTTACCAACAACTTTATGAATCTCCCTAACTTGAACGCCATCGTTTACTATTTTGAGGCTTTGCGGCGCGTAAAGATCGGCCGTTGTATATGGTGAAAGTTCTTCTGTTAATAAAGCTGGAGACGTGTCTTTAATATACAATTCTACCCATTGCCCCTCAGAAATCCCAGAGGCATTTGCTACCTCAACCGAGAAAGTTTCCCTATCGGCATTTCCTGTGACGTCCGTGATATAGTTATTTGCAGAGTCCTCACCATTCCAAAACAAAAACAGGTAAGGACACAACCAATCTTTTGTAGCCATATCGGGATGTGTGGTGTTATCTTTTTGGTATAACTCCGTACCTCCAGGACCAGAACCGCTACCTTTTATTACAATATTACTTTTTGAAACACGTATCACCTCCGCTGGATCATCTACACTAGCATCATTTACCACAAAACGACCTGGTGGAAAAAATACAATCCCTCCATTAGGATTTGCTTCTGCTGCGGCTATAGCGGCCATTATCGCATCCTTATCCGAATTACCGTCATTTGCCACAGCTCCATAGGCTTCATCTGTTACATCATAAATTTGCTGATAAGATGACGATGGCAATCCAACTTCACCGTTGTGATACCCTGCATAGCTAAACGTTGGTAAAATAGGTTCGGTACCATTAACTTGGGCATCAACCCAATTTTGATACAATACGCTTGGATTTTGGGCCATACCCCAAAACCCCAATAAAACAACTAAATAAAAAGGCAAGCATTTCATATATTGATACTTCATATTTTTTGAAGCAAATTAACTCATATCAGGAGCTTCAAGGAGGGGATAACAAGCCATTTTAAGGGGGATTTTGTGCAAAAGCAGAAAACCAAGAGCTAAACCTAATAAATATGATACAGTAAGTTTAAACAAAAAAATAAGCAGCCATAGCTACGGTTTATTTTGTAATGATGCTTAGCAAAAAAGAGAAATGAATTTGGTATTGAAGAGACGACAACAAATCAAAATGCCATGTATAATGAACAGATAAAAAGACTCCAATAAATTAGGGCAGCTATTTGTTAGCTAATGAAAATTCCAAAAAATATATAGCTGAGTATTACTTTAAAAATACTTTACGCTAAGCCAATATTGTTGTCCCAACTTTTACTACACGCAACATTGAGTTAGTTTTAACGTATCTAAAGGCTGATTTAAAATACAAATGCCAACTAAATTAGTTGGCATTCTGACCGTTTAAGCGCGCTTCTTTCATTTGCCTGAGGCGCATTAACTCCTGCTTAATTTCTTGACTTCTCGCTTTAATCTTATCAAATTTTTCTTGACGTATTTGTTGCCTTCGCGCTTTATCTTCCCTACGTAAAACCTCCTGACGTAATCGCTCTCTTTTTTGTTTAGATTCTTTTCGTTTTTCCAGAATCACAAAAATATATGCATATGTATACATACTAAGAAAAAGTAAGGCTACTATCGACAATATAACATATCCATTCATCATAGTATTGTATTTTAATAAATTATATAAAAGTAGTTAGCGATATAAATAAACAATCACTAATAAAGTTCCCTTCTTAAATTTAAGAAAAAAAGATGACATCCTTAAAAACAAAAAGCTAAAGTGCTCAAAAAGAAGATGAAAGTTATAAAACCAAAAATCCCCTTTGTATTTTATTGTTTACAAAGGGGATTTATTGTGTAGGTAGATGAGCCTAAAAACAAGGTGTTTTTAACGTCCGCTTAAATAAGCGTTGTATACCCATATTTCATCCCATGAATTGGTAAGCACTTGATCGGCTAAATCTAAAAAGGCATCCCAAGAATCATCTCCATGAACCTTTAAAAAGGTAGCTTTAAATTCATTGTCTTCATCAAACTCTGCCCACTCTTTAAAAAAGCCTACTGTTGCTATATGTCTTCCTAGATCGCCTTGTCTAAACTCATTATAGTAAACACCCCAAGGGTTTACACCTTCCATAGCTTTAACCGTTTCACTTATTTTCTTATAGAATGCTTTTACAGAAGACACACTTACACCTTTTGCTATTTCAGCATACCTAACAAATAAAATAGGGTATTTGGCACTATCGCCATCTAACATACTTGTATTGGACAGGTCATCATCCTGTTTCCAATATTCAATACTATGTACCTTCTTAATATAAGGCATTACATTGTCACGCCAATCATCATCATGCGCACCTTCACCAGGTCGTGAATCGTTATCAGAAAATTTCATTGGCCCCATATCCCATATAATACTCCCCGCATTAGGACCTGTACTTATATTGTATACCGTTGCCTTATACGCACCTTCATCATGAAAGGTGGCATTATGCTTTCGCATATGTTCTCCCAAAACTTTCAGTTTTGTATTATCTGGGGTAAGCATTACAGTTTCCCACATTTTATAATCTTCAGAATTATCTTGTGCTGCTACTGTTAAGATGGCTCCAAACATAAGTGAAACCATAATTGTTGCCGAAATTAATTTTTTAATCATAATTAAAATTATTAGTTAGTTAACCCATACAACGCTTGCATGGTTTGCTATTAACAGAGTTTAAGGGGAATTTTAATTATATAATAAATGGTCAAAACAGTTTTAACCATTTAAGATGAAGGCTCATCATTTGGAGTATCTCAAATATACACAAATAAATGTATCTATCCGAAAATTAATACACTAAAGCTTATTGTTTATTAAATAAGGGTTATAACAAAAAAGCTCCTTTTTCGGAGCTTTTATAATTATTTCGATGTGGTCTTATATCCTGTATCTTCCCATTTTAGCAGCCCGCCCTTTAACATATAGAGCTTTGTAAAGCCAGCCTCCCTAAAGTTTTTAATACTTTTAGTACTTCGTTTGCCAGAACGGCAATAAACAATTATAGGTTGCTCTTTTTCTAAAGTTTGAATAGCCTCATTGAATGCATTTGATTTAAAATCGAAGTTTTTGGCATTTTCAATATGTCCACTATCAAATTCTTCAGGTGTTCTAACATCTATTAGCAAAATATTATTAGTTTTTAAAAGCGTATGCGCTTCTTTGGGCGAAATAACCTCGGCGCCTTCAACCTTAGTATCCTTACAACCCATTAAAGCTGTAAAGCATAATACACATAATAATACCTTTGCGCTTCTCATAACTACTTTAATCCATGTCTACAAGATCACCCTCCCATTCTAAAATACCTCCTAATAAATTATAGGCATTTTCAAAACCTAACTCTTCCATAATGCTACAAGCCTGTCCGCTTCTATTGCCCGACCTACAATACACATAATAATTTTTACTTTTATCCAATGCATCAATTTCGTCAATAAAAGCTTGTCCTTTATATATATCTATATGAATAGCATTAGGTATAATACCTTCTGCAACTTCGTCGTCTGTACGAACATCTATTATGACAGCGTTAGCATCGTTCTCTAATTGCGACAACCATTCTTCTTGTGTTAATTCTTCCATACTTTGCATTAATTAATCTAAGATTTCTACACAAAATTAACACATCTAAATTGATTATAAGCTAAAAAAATACAAGTATTGATTGCTTTCTTTTAAACAATAAACCTACTTAAGTCACACCTGTGCACACAGACAGGAAAACAACTTTGTTTCGATGCAAACTTCAGGAACGTTAAAAAGTTTTACCAACCTTATAAAACTAACGGATTGTACAGCCTATTGCTTTTGTTTCCTTATTGGTAACCGCCTTACCTTTTAACAGTGCATTCACGGCATCTTCAACATATTTAGTCTTAACGGCATTCGCATCCTTATAATTATCGTCTATAGCACCAATATACTTTACAACCGGCGTATTCTTTTCTTTTTGTAATACAAAAACATGCGGCGTTTTAGTTGCTCCAAATTTAGGATATACCGTCTGCCCTTCGTCTATTAAATAAGGAAATCCAAACCCCTTTTTCTGTGCTCGTTCTTGCATAGCTACAAAACTATCGCCTGGTTTTACCTGAGGATTATTAGGCATAATAGCTATTACCGGATATCCCTTATCTGCATACATAGTATTAAGTTGAATAATTCTATCCTCGTACGCTACAGCATACGGACATGTATTGCACGTAAAAATTACAATATACCCCTTAGCATCCTTATAATCTGCCAACGACACCCTTTCGCCATTAATGTTCTTAAGCGAAAAATCATCCACCGTATCACCAATCTTATAGCCTTCATTTGCAACATTGTAATTGAATGAACTCATACAAACAATTAGCAACGTTACTGAAATTAATTTAATCGTTTTCATTCGTCTAAATTTTATTGATTAATAACATAAACTATTTATAAAACTAAGGGCATACATGAGTCATCGGGTTTTATTATTTCAAAAACAAGGCAACTTCGTTTTCTAATTCTTCATAAGTAAAAGATTGCTCAAAAAATTTGCGCTTACCATTTCTATAAATAACTGTTGCTGGAATGGCTCCAGACCAAGCTTCATTGACTTGGGGAATCCATGAATTCATGTCAGCATCATCCAAAGCAACCACTTTAGACTTAATCTTATGGTTTAATATAAACGGTTTTAATTTCGACTCGTATAAATGTGGGAAATCCAAACTTACCAATATAACCTTAACATTTTTGCCCGCATACTCCGTATTAAGCTTTTCAAAATAAGGAAGCTCTTTTACACATGGCCTACACCAAGTAGCCCAAAAATTAATGACATAGGTTACATCATCCTGTTTATGCAGCAAAGGTTTGAGTCCTTTAAAATCAAAAACATCTAGCTTAACACTATCTAAATTAGGCTTTGACTTTTCCAATACAGTTAACATATTGGATGCAAGTTGTACTTTACCTCTTTTGTTAACACAGGCCGTTAACAAAACTATCAAACCTATTACGACATAGCGTCTCATTTTTAGCTCTTTAACCATACATTATTTTAATAACATTTTATAAAAAACAGTAATTATAGCTATAAATTTACGCAATAATTAGCTGATTCATAAATTCTTAAGAAAATATCACCCAATAATTAGCATATTACCAATAATTCTTTATACATTTGTATATACAACAGTTGATGATCTTGGCAAAGATAGAAGACATATTACAAGCAAAAAATCTTTCCATATCTAAAACTGCAATTGTAAATTTATTATATACTTACGGTCATATTAGCCAAAAGTTAAATAACGCTCTTAAACCTTACGATATCTCTTTGCAGCAGTTCAACGTACTAAGAATATTACGTGGACAAAACAAGAATCCGGTGTCTTTAGAAATGGTACAAGAACGTATGATTAACAAAATGAGCAACACAACTAGGCTAATTAACAAACTAGTTAAAAAAGGATATGCCGAAAAAAGTATTAATAAAGCAAATAGAAGAAAAGTAAATATTGTTATTACTCAAAAGGGATTAGAGCTACTTGATGAAGTTGATTTAGTAATTGACAACAAAGAAAGTAGCATTTTACAAGGTTTGTCGCAAGACGAAACAAAAGAATTTATTCGACTATTAGGTAAGATACACGGTTAATAGCAAACTAATTCTCTTTATTAGCCTAATGGTTACAAAAACTACCATATTTTTATGGTAGTTTTTTATTGAACTCATCTTGAGTTTTTGTTTTTAACCGAAAATGAGAGCAAATTTGTTCAGATGAGGCACTTTTTGAAAATCATAGCATTGCTACGAGCAAAAAAAGTAACGAAATATGAACGGATTTGAGTCATTTTTTAGGAAACAGAAAAAGTCAAGATGAGTTCATTTAAAAAAATCCCAGCAAAGTATTGTATAATTATATTTTCATTTCTATATTTGGCGCATCAATAGATTAAAAATGAACACAGTTTTAAATAATACTTGGTGGTGGCGCTTTCGAAACTTAAACTTCGTGAAGTAGAACCTCGTATATTTAAAATTTAAAAATATCCATAAGGCTTGTCATTCACGACGAGCCTTTTTTATTTGAAGTGGTTTAAACTTTAACAAAAACTGAACAAAATTCAGTATAATGAAACATTTAGATTCGACATTAATTACGCATAAAAATTATAAGCATGTTGTATGTAATAACTAAAAACCAATAATGAAACATGAAAACATTCAGCTTACATACCCATTACAAAAAAATCCTTGCAGACACCATTACGCCTGTAAGCATTTATCTAAAAATAAGGGACAAATTCCCAAACAGTATCTTATTGGAAAGTAGCGACTACCATGCCAACGACAACAGTTTCTCTTATATTTGTTTTAACCCTATAGCCTCTATTAAGGTTGAAAACGAAGTTGTTTCACAAAGCTTTCCCGACGGTAGTACTACCAACAAACACATAGCAGAATCTACTAATATTACAGAAGAAATTCATCAATTCACCAAACGTTTTGAAGTAAGCTCAGAAACAGATTTCAAATTCATAAACAATGGTATTTTTGGTTATATCGCTTACGATGCTGTAAGATATTTTGAAGATATCGAAATATCAAAAAAGAAAAATTCGGTCGAAATTCCAGACATCTACTACGCTGTTTACCAAAATATTATAGCAATTAACCATTTTAAAAATGAGGCCTACATATTTGCTCACTGTCACAACTCAGATAGTAATATCGAAGATATAGACCATATGATAGGCGCTAAAAATTTCGCTTCTTATAACTTTTCCTCGAGTGGGGACATTACCTCAAACCTAACCGACGAAGAATACAAAGAACATGTTGTTTTAGCCAAAAAGCACTGTGCCCGTGGCGATGTATTCCAGTTGGTTTTATCAAAAAACTTTTCCCAGGAATTTAAAGGAGATGAATTTAATGTATATCGTGCCCTAAGAAGTATAAACCCATCTCCCTATCTTTTTTACTTCGATTACGGAAACTTTAAAATTTTTGGAAGCTCGCCCGAAGCACAACTCATAGTTAGCAACGGAAAGGCCGAAATACATCCTATTGCTGGCACTTTTAAACGTACAGGAAACGATACTAAAGATGCCGAACTGGCGCAACAACTAACATTAGACGACAAGGAAAATGCCGAGCACGTTATGCTAGTCGATCTGGCCAGAAACGACTTAAGCCGCAACGGTAGCCAAGTAACCGTCGACACCTACCGTGAGGTCCAGTTTTTCTCGCACGTTATCCATTTAGTAAGCAAGGTTAACGGACAAAAGCATAAAGAGGCTTCGACCATGCAAGTTGTAGCAGATACCTTTCCAGCAGGAACTTTAAGCGGCGCCCCAAAACATAGAGCGATGCAACTTATAGAACAGTACGAAAAAACAAGCCGTTCATTTTATGGTGGAGCCATTGGGTTTATGGATTTTGAAGGCAACTTTAACCATGCCATTATGATTAGAACTTTTTTAAGTAAAAACCACAAACTGCATTGGCAGGCCGGAGCTGGACTGGTTTCCAAATCAAACCCAGATCACGAATTGCAAGAAGTATACAATAAATTAGGAGCACTAACAAAAGCTATTGAATTAGCCGAAAATATTTAAAAATGACACGTGTATTAGTTATAGATAATTACGACAGTTTTACATACAATCTTGTTCATTACTTAGAAGATTTAAACTGCGATGTAACTGTTGTTAGAAATGACAAGTTAACCTTAGAGGATGTTGAATCTTTTCATAAAATCGTGTTGTCCCCCGGCCCTGGTATTCCAGACGAAGCAGGTTTATTAAAGCCTATTATTAAAAGATACGCACCAACAAAAAGCATATTGGGTGTTTGCTTGGGGCAACAAGCAATCGGCGAGGTATTTGGTGGCTCCTTAGTAAACTTAGATAAGGTATACCATGGGGTAGCTACCAAAGTAACCATTTGCGTTGATGACGAACCTCTTTTTAAAGGTCTAGATAAAACCATCGAAGTTGGTCGCTACCATTCGTGGGTTGTCAATACAAATTTACCAGATAGCTTAGAAGCAACTTCGTTTGACGAGAACGGACAAATCATGTCCTTACGACACAAAGTTTACGATGTTAAAGGCGTACAATACCATCCCGAATCGGTGTTAACACCTAATGGTAAACAGATTCTCAAAAACTGGGTTGAAGATTAAAGAATTTAAAATTTCGCTATGAAACAAATACTTAATAGACTTATAAATCACGAAAATATATCCAGCGAAGAAGCCAAACAAGTATTGGTAAATATTTCAAACGGAATGTACAACCAAAGCCAGATTGCTTCGTTCCTTACTATTTTTATGATGCGTAGCATCACACTCGATGAGCTAAGAGGATTTAGGGATGCCTTACTTGAACTATGTATTGCCATAGACCTAAAAGACTTTAATGCCATAGATCTATGCGGTACAGGTGGAGACGGTAAAGACACCTTCAACATTTCCACCTTAGCTTCTTTTGTAACCGCAGGAGCAGGCGTAAATGTTGCAAAACATGGTAATTATGGAGTATCCTCGGCTTGTGGATCATCCAATGTAATGGAGCATTTAGGCATTAAATTTTCCAATGACGAAGATTTTTTAAAACATTGTATAGACAAAGCAGGCATCTGTGTTTTACACGCCCCCCTATTTCATCCAGCAATGAAGAATGTAGCGCCCATTCGTCGTGAATTAGGCGTAAAAACCTTTTTCAATATGCTAGGCCCCATGGTAAACCCATCATTCCCAAAAAATCAAATGGTAGGCGTTTTCAATTTAGAATTATTAAGACTATATGGTTATTTATATCAAAACACAGATAAAAATTATAGTATAGTACATGCTTTAGACGGTTATGATGAAATATCATTGACTGGTAAAACCAAAGTCATTTCCAATAATTCTGAAACCATGTTTACTCCCGAAGACATAGCCCTTTCCCAAATTAGCCAAGAGGCCATTTTTGGAGGAAGCACAGTTGAAGAAGCTGCTAATATTTTTATGAATGTTATACAAGGAAAAGGTACCGAAGCACAAAATAATGTGGTTTGTGCCAATGCAGGCCTAGCCATTGCCACAACAAAACAAATTGACCATAAACAAGGCATCGAACTTGCCAAAGAATCCTTGTTATCGGGCAAAGCAAAACACAGTTTAGACACCCTAATAAATCTAAGCAAATAAAAACTCCAAACAAGTTCAAGTTAAAGAAATGAACATATTAGATAAAATAACTGCCGATAAGCGTAACGAGGTTAACCTTCGAAAAAGTTTAATCCCTAACAAACAATTAGAGCAATCCGTTTTGTTTGAAAGAACGACTATTTCTCTTGCCAACAACTTACGTAACAGCAAATCGGGCATCATTGCCGAACACAAACGACGTTCGCCCTCTAAAGCGGTCATTAATCAAAGTTTAAATGTTCAAGACGTTGCCAAAGGATACGAAAACGCAGGCGTTTGCGGCATGTCCGTTTTAACAGATGGCAAATACTTTGGCGGCGCACTAGACGATCTATTAATAGCACGTGCCAGTTGCAATTTACCTTTGCTACGCAAAGAATTCATTATTGACGAATACCAGTTATTAGAAGCAAAAGCTTATGGCGCCGATGTTATTTTATTAATTGCAGCTATACTAACACGAAACGAAATAAAGCGGTTTTCCGAATTCGCAAAAAGTTTAGACTTAGATGTACTATTAGAAGTCCACAACGAAGAAGAATTACAAAAATCAATTATGCCTAGTTTAGATATGCTTGGCGTTAACAATAGAAACCTTAAGACCTTTGATGTTAGTTTGGAAACCAGCAAAACCTTAAGCAGCTTAATACCTAGCGACTTTGTTAAAGTATCCGAAAGTGGCATTAGCAACATTGAAGCCATTAAAACTTTACAGCCATACGGATACCAAGGCTTTTTGATAGGAGAGAATTTTATGAAAACCGACAACCCTGGTGAGAGTGCCTCCCAATTTATTAAAAAACTAGAGCAATGAAACTAAAAGTTTGTGGCATGAAATACCAAGATAATATCGATCAAGTTGCTGCCCTGCAACCTGACTATCTTGGGTTTATTTTTTATGAAAAATCAGCACGCTATTTTAATACCGCTATTCCACAAATATCCAATACCATTAAAAAAACAGGCGTTTTTGTTGACGCCAACTTAGATACTGTCATTAGCAAAATACAAGCGCACCAATTACAAGCCGTACAGCTACACGGTATGGAATCACCTGAGTATTGCAAACTTCTACAACATACCAAACTGGATTCCGCATCCCGTCCAATAGAAATAATCAAAGTATTTTCAATAAAAGACAACTTCGATTTTGAGATCTTAAAACCATACGAAACCGTATGCGATTACTTTTTATTTGACACCAAAGGAAAACTGCCTGGCGGTAACGGCTACACCTTCGATTGGAATGTACTAAACGACTACACATCAACAAAACCATTTTTCTTAAGTGGAGGTATTGGGCTAGAAGAAACAGAAAAACTGCAAAGCTTTATAACCAGTAAAGCTTCAAAATATTGCTATGCTATCGATGTAAACAGTAAATTTGAAATAGAACCCGGATTAAAGAACATAGAACTATTAAAACAATTTAAAAAATCATGTCATTTTGAGTGATTTTGTAACACAAAATTGAACTGAGAAATCCAAAGAAATCACTACACTAAGTATTTCCCGAATTTCACCCGATATGACAAAATTTATACAATCATGAATTACAACGTAAACGAAAAAGGCTATTATGGTGAATTTGGAGGAGCATTCATTCCCGAAATGCTTTATCCAAACGTAGAAGAATTACGCCAGAACTACCTAAAAGTAATGGAAGAACCCGAGTTTAAAAAAGAGTTCAACCAACTTTTAAAAGATTACGTGGGGCGTCCATCTCCCCTCTATTTCGCAAAACGCCTTTCAGACAAATACAATACCAAAATTTACTTAAAGCGCGAAGACCTCAACCATACCGGGGCACACAAAATAAACAATACCATTGGCCAAATACTAATGGCAAAACGTTTAGGAAAAAGCCGAATTATTGCAGAAACCGGTGCTGGACAACACGGTGTAGCAACAGCTACCGTTTGCGCTTTAATGGGCTTAGAGTGTATTGTATATATGGGCGAAATAGATATTGCACGCCAAGCACCAAACGTGGCTAGAATGAAAATGCTCGGAGCTACTGTTGTTCCTGCCAAATCTGGAAGCCGCACCCTAAAAGACGCCACTAATGAAGCCATTCGCGATTGGATAAACAACCCTGTTAACACCCATTACATTATTGGTTCGGCCATAGGGCCACACCCCTATCCAGATATGGTAACCCGTTTTCAATCGGTTATTTCAGAAGAAATTAAATCCCAACTAAAAGAGCATGAAGGCCGTGAAAATCCAGATTATGTAGTAGCCTGTATTGGTGGCGGCAGTAATGCTGCAGGAACCTACTATCATTTCCTACATGAAAATGATGTAAATATTATTGCTGTTGAAGCTGCTGGTTTAGGTGTAGACTCTGGCGAAAGTGCTGCCACTTCAGTTTTAGGTAAAGAGGGCATTATCCACGGTTGCAAAACCATGTTAATGCAAACCCAAGACGGGCAGATTACAGAACCATACTCTATTTCGGCAGGTCTTGACTATCCAGGAGTTGGCCCAATGCATGCTCATTTATGCAAAACAGGACGGGCAGAATTTATGGCTATAACCGATGACGATGCCATGAATGCTGGATTAGAGCTTTGTAAATTAGAAGGTATCATTCCTGCTATAGAAAGTTCGCATGCCTTAGCAATTTTTGAACATAAAACTTTTAAACCAGACGACGTAATCGTTTTGAGTTTATCAGGTCGTGGCGATAAAGATTTACAGAATTATATCGATTATTTTAAAATATAACATCATTCCGAACGTAGTGAGAGAATCTCTTGAAACAGATTGCCACGCATTCCTCGCAATGACGATAAAAACAATTCATTTACAATGAACATAATAAACCAAAAACTACAAGAAGACAAGAAGTTACTTTCCATATACTTCACTGCTGGTTACCCCAATATAAACGATACAGTAAGTATCATTCAAGATTTAGAAAAAAGCGGTGTAGACATGATCGAAATAGGCTTACCATTTAGTGACCCATTAGCCGATGGCCCTACCATTCAGGCCAGTTCCACCCAAGCATTAAAAAACGGCATGACTACCAAAGTCTTATTCGATCAGTTAAAAGATATTCGTAAAACGGTAAATATTCCCCTAATCATTATGGGCTATTTTAACCCGATACTACAATATGGCGTAGAAGCCTTTTGTAAGCAATGTCAAGAAATTGGTATTGATGGACTAATTATCCCTGACCTTCCTGTTGATGTATATCACGAAGCTTACAAAGACATTTTCGAAAAATATGGACTGATTAACGTATTCCTTATAACACCTCAAACCAGTGATGAGCGCATTCAATATATCGATTCCATATCAAACGGCTTTATATATATGGTTAGTAGTGCCAGTACTACAGGAGCCAAGGAAGGCTTTCAAGACGAACAAACAACGTATTTTGAACGCATTGGGAGAATGAACCTTAAAAACCCACAAATAGTAGGTTTTGGCATAAGTAACAACCAAACTTTCACACAAGCCACACAATATACCAAAGGAGCCATTATAGGTAGTGCCTTTGTTAAATACGTGTCCAATGAAGGCACAAATACTATCGATAAATTTATCGAAGGTATTTTAAATTAATATATTTGATTTCCAATACAAATCATTAACACCCAAAACTTAACTTATGAAATGAGCATAAACAAATTTCATCATTGCATACCCACCAACATGATTAAATTTTTTATGCGAATTCCTGAATGTGCAGAAATTTTTAGTTTCTTCATTTTCAAAAAACTATAAAATTTTAAACAGATGAAATGGTATTTAAAAGTAGTAAGAGATAATTATGCAAATTTTCAAGGTAGAGCAAGACGCAAAGAATACTGGATGTTTACCCTATTTAATGCCATCTTTATGATGATTGTTACAACGTTTAGTGTGATCATTGGCCTTACATTAAACTCCCCCTTACCCTTTGCAATATATATTATTTATGCATTGGGCATTATTATACCCAGTCTGGCCGTAACAGTTAGACGACTACACGACATAGGCAAAAGCGGCTGGTATTACTTTGTTGGACTTATTCCTTTTATTGGAGGCATATGGTTGCTTATCTTATTGGTAACCGAAGGTGAAACCGACCCCAACAATTACGGGTCAGATCCTAAAGTACCAACTATGGATGAAATAAATGATTTTGGCAGATTTCAAATACAAAACTAATTTACAGTACAAACATTACTTAGTGAATAAAAAGCCTATTCTATATTAAATTGAGTAGGCTTTTTACATCCTGGAGACAAAACAAAACAACATGCCTTTAAACATTGTCCTAATAGAACCAGAAATACCAAACAATACAGGAAACATAGGCCGATTAGCTTTAGCGTCTGGTTCCAATTTACATCTAGTAAAACCATTTGGATTTGAGATTAACGACAGCCGCTTAAAACGTGCTGGTTTAGACTATTGGCCACATGTAAACATAACATATTACGAAAACATTGAAGATTTCTTTAAGCGTAACAAGGATGAAAAAATGGTATTTCTTTCCAGTCATGGCACAAAACAACATTGGGAAATTCCTTTTGAAGACAACCTCTTTCTTGTTTTTGGGAAAGAATCGGTAGGCTTACCCAAAACAATCGCCGAACAACAACCAGATAAACTTTTTAAAATTCCACTATACAGCAAACACATTAGAAGTTTAAACCTTGCCAATGCAGTAAGCATCACAGTTTACGAAGGTCTAAGACAATTAAAGGACAATTTCTAACAAACCACTATGGCCTAAGGCACCATAGGTTTAATTACGGACTGAAAGTCCGCTCCATTCGTAAACTTTTTGCCACTAAAGCACATAGTTTCAACTAAATTTGAGCCCAATAAAAATGGGGCTTAAGGAACACTAAACACCTTCTTTCCATTCGTTTAAATTTTGATAATTATTTGATAAAAAATTAATTATAAAATTTAGAACGTATACAACCGCTACGCGCTCTCATTAAAAATTTTAAACATTCCCTTTTGTGAAAAAATGCTTGAATTTTATTAATGTTCGTTTCATACAATTAAACCTTTTTAATAAAATAAAGTCTATAGGCTAATTAACTTTAATATATAACATATAATGACCTCAAAACAATTAAAGATCGGTGTTTTTATCTTAGGACTCTCTATTTGTTCCTTTGCCAACGCCCAAGAAAAAAAGAAGCCCAATATTGACAAAATGTTTGCTTCATTCGACTCTAACAATGATAAAACTTTAAGCTTAGAAGAGTTTAAAGCTAAAAAGAGAAAAAATGAAATAAAACCAGAAGCATTGGAAAAAAGATTTGCTAAAATGGACGCAAACTCAGACGGCAAAGTTACTGTAGATGAGTTCAAAGCAAGTTTACAAGGAGGCAAAAACAAAAAGAAGAAAACAAAAGATTAACCTTCGTAAAAGACGCTCTAAAGCATACGTTTCAGAGCGTTATTTTTTTATTTGACCAGCTTGCTTCAACATATTTAAATACATAGCTTCTACTTTTGTTCTTGCCCATGGTGTTCTGCGTAAAAACTTCAAACTCGATTTTACCGATGGATTATTATTAAAGCATTTTATATTAATCGTATAACCCATATATTCCCATCCGTAATGAGCAACCAAATCATTTATAATTTGTTCAAGTTTTACACCATGCAAGGGGTTATTGGGCTGTACTTCCATAATTACCTTCAACTAGTTTTTTAATTTTTACAGCTTTTTCAAAATGATCCAACTTGTGGGTTATAATCCACCAAGTAGCAGCCTCCATTAACAATTCAGGATTGTCATTTTTATTTTTAAAAAATGCATAGAAAGAGATTCCTACGCCTTCACCCTTAATATGTATTTTTTTATTGCAAACCGCTATGATCTTATCTCTTAAAGCTCTTCTCATGGCATTCAATAACTTCGTTTATTAGAGCGCTTAGGATTGTTTGGCTTAGACCGCCTTTCATTTCTATTGTTTTGCCTGTTGCCTTGCGTTCTTTTTGAATTAGAATTTCTTGGACGTTGTTGCCGTTTCTCTGGTATTGTAGAAGCATTTGGATCTGGTTCAAATCCAGCAACTATTTCTATTGGCAATGTAATCCCAATAAGCTTTTCAATAGCTCGCAAATAAGTTGTTTCATCCGCACTAACCAAAGAAATCGCTTCACCACTAGCTCCTGCCCTACCAGTTCTTCCTATTCTATGCACATAATCTTCAGAAACATTTGGTAATTCAAAATTAACAACATGTGGCAATAACGGAATATCCAATCCCCTTGCCGCAATATCTGTAGCTACCAAGACACGTACCTGACCGCTTTTAAATCCCGCCAAAGCCTTAGTTCTTGCCCCTTGGCTTTTATTACCGTGTAATGCTGCTGCCGTAATACCCGCAGCAACCATTTTTTTACAAAGCTTATTTGCACCATGCTTTGTTCGGGTAAAAACAAGTACCTGTTCCCAGTTTCCTTCAGAGATCAATTTAATAATCAAACCGGTCTTTAGCCCTTTAGCAACACGATATACCTTTTGCTCAATAGCATCAGCCGTACTATTTTCAGGTGTCACTTCAACCTGTACAGGGTTAGTTAAAACACCGCGGGCCAACTTTTTAATATCGGGGGAAAATGTTGCTGAAAACATCAAGTTTTGTCTTTGTCCCGGCATCAACTTAATAACGCGTTCTATATCACGTAAAAAACCCATATCCAACATCCTATCGGCTTCATCCAACACAAAAATCTCCACGCGCTTTAAAGACAATACCCCTTGATTTTGTAAGTCCAATAATCGTCCTGGAGTTGCAACCAAAACATCCACCCCTTTCCTTATGGTTTCTATCTGAGGCTTCTGATTAACACCTCCAAAAATCACGGCACTTCGTAAATTTAAAAATGCACTATATTCTCTAACATTAGTATATACTTGCGCAGCCAACTCACGTGTTGGCGTTAAAATAAGCGCTCGAATGGGTCTGAACTTTGCCTTTTGAGTTTCAGCAAGCCTCTGTAACATTGGTAATGTAAACCCAGCGGTCTTCCCCGTTCCTGTTTGAGCTGATGCCAAAACATCTTTTTGCTCTAAAATAACTGGTATGGCTTTTTGCTGAATGAGCGATGGTGTTGTGTATCCCTTTTTGCTAATTGCTTTTAGCAAAGCTTGAGACAGCCCTAGTGTATTAAATGACATATAAATTGTTTGCAAAATGACAATCTATTCTAATGCCATTTACTTTAATGGCAAAGATACGCCTTATTATTCGATTAAGGTTGTCTAGTTGGCTTTATAAAAAAAATACCCTAAATTAGACTAGTAATCTCCTTTAATAACCATAAGGCCTCAAAATGTTTAGAAAGCTACTCTTTCCACTTATATTATGTCTATTAGCTTGGGCATTATTTATAAACCCTGCAATAAAAGACATCGCTGCTGGCATAGCTATTTTACTTTTAGGGATGACAATGTTGGAACAGGGCTTTAACGCCTTTGTAGAAGGTCCCTTGCAAAAATTGCTGCTAAGAGCAACAAACAAACTATACAAAAGTATTGGCTTAGGATTTGTAACTACGGCATTATTACAATCCAGCTCGCTAATTAGTGTCATTACCATTGCTTTTTTAAGCGCTGGTTTAATAGAACTATATGCGGGTATCGGTATTATTTTTGGCGCCAACATAGGCACAACTGCAACGGCTTGGTTAGTAGCCATTTTTGGTTTAAAAATAAAGGTCTCTGCTTTTGCATTACCTATGATAGCGTTTGGAGTCTTATTCATTTTTCAAAAATCCAAAAACCTAAAAGGCTTTGGTTATGTACTCGCTGGATTGGGATTCTTTTTCTTGGGAATTGATTACATGAAAGTAGGTTTCGACATCTATCAAGATCGTATTGACTTAGCCAATTACGCCATGACTGGATTTTGGGGGCTTATAGTATTCACTTTTATAGGAATACTCATAACACTTGTTTTACAATCCAGTAGTGCCGCAATGGCTTTAATATTGACGGCTCTTGCCGTTGGTCATATAACCTATAACAACTCCCTAGCTCTAGCTGTTGGAGCTAATATAGGAACAACCATTACGGCCATTCTGGGATCTTTAGGCACCAACGTTTCAGGAAAACGCCTGGCTGGAGCACATTTTATTTTCAATCTGGTAACAGGCCTCATTGCACTTATTTTCATAAACCAACTTAGATTTCTAGTCGATGACATTGCACTTCTTGTAGGTATTGCCGACACGAATTACATATTTAAGCTCTCTATTTTCCATAGCATTTTTAATGTTTTAGGCGTACTAATAATGATCCCATTAATTCCCTCTATAATTAAACTGCTCAACAAGTTTTTTGTTGAAAAACTAAGTGACAAGGACACGATAGCCTATCCAGTATACCTTAACGATAGTATTTTAGCCTACCCGCAAACAGCACTCAAAGCGCTTTTGGATGAAAGCAGACGTTTATTTGAAAATGCTACTTTCGAAATTGTTTCACATGGTCTTAACTTACATCGGGAAGACATTAAAGGTCAGGAAAAATTAAAAAAGATTGTTGAAAAGTCCAAAGAAGATCTAGAAATTGACGTAGAAACCCTGTACTATAACAAAATTAAGATTATTTACAGCAAAATAATAAAGTACGCTACCCTAGCCCAAAGTAAATTTTCGTTAGCTCCCAAAAACATGGAAGCCTTTACCCAAATAAAACTAGCCAACCGCAATGTCGTAGAAACCATAAAAAATGTTCGGGGACTAAGAAAAAATGTCAACCAATACATGAACTCCGAAAACGCCTATATAAAAAAAGAATACAACCGCTTAAGACACAAAATATCCCAAGTACTAAGGGAAATTTATGTTACCGGACTAGACTCCAATCCAGAAATACATGCAAAAAAACTAAAGAAACTTAAAAGAAAAGCCGTTAAAAATGATGCTTTGGTAGATGGGACTTTAGACAAGCTTATTAGGGACAATAAAATAAGTAGTGTGATGGCAACCTCTTTAGCAAACGACAGTGATATCGTGGCCGATATCTCCAAAAAATTAATAGAAACAGCCGAATTGCTGTATATTAAGCAAGACTCCTTGTTGGCAAATTTAGAAGAAGACGTTAATTAAACGCTATCAACTACAAAAAATAGAGCCTTATTAATTAAACCACCCCGTAGTACATTTTGGATTAAAAAGTTTCAAAAATGTCAGGAGTGATTTTTTAATAAAAAAATTGTATCGAGAACAATCTCAAAGACTAAACCCCTTATTCTCGATACAAATTTTACTCGTTTCAATCTTAAAATTCACAACAAGCTAAACTTTTAACGCACTAAACCTTCTTGAAGCTATACGAAACCAAGATTGTATACTTTTGTTAGCCAGAGCTAGCTACTCTATTTTTATTCTGATTGAAATTTCATATTTTTAACTAAAAAACATACTACACATTTGTATCTTGCTCTTTTAAACCCAAGCCCCATATTCCAAAAGAAAGAACACATTTATGAATAAGAAACCTAAAATAATAGCCCGAATAAAATCACTCCCTTTAACACTAATATTAACATGCTTTCTGGCCTCTATTTTAGAAATTCATGCACAATCTGTTAAAGGACAGGTTTTAGATTACCGAACCAAAGAACCAATACCCTATTCCAGCATATATTTCAACAATTCATTTACAGGCACGGCTTCCGATTTAAAAGGATATTTCGAACTGGATATCTCAAAAAATTACGGACAGGATATCATAGTAAGCTGTATAGGATATGAAACAAAAACTATAAGCAACTATATACCTGAAAAAAATTATACAGTTTATTTACATGAACAAATTACAAGTCTTGGCGAAGTCGTTTTAACCTCAAAACCAAAAGAAGATAATGATCGTAAAAAAATCCTAAAACTATTTATTAAAGAATTTTTAGGCACATCTAGAAATGCGAAACAGTGCATCATCGAAAACACTTCAGATATTGAACTGTCTTATAACAAGGAATCTAAAACACTCATTGCCTCAAGTTCCAAACCCTTGATTATACTAAATAAAGCACTCGCATATAAAATAACTTATTACTTAGAAGACTTTAAAAAAGACCCTAAAGAAACGAAATACCAAGGCTATGCCTTATTTGAAGAAACTCCTCCCGCTTCCATGCGCAAAATGTTAACAATTAAAAGAAGAAGAAAATCAGCCTATAACGGATCACGCATGCACTTTTTCAGGCTTTTATGGCAAAACGGCTTAAGTACTTCCAATTTTACTGTTGCAGACACCAAGTTAAGATATCTTACTAGATTAAACGATAGTATTAGTTTGGGTGATAAAGGCGAAAAATACATACAATATGCTAATACTCTTAAACTACTTTACAAAAAAAATGATGAAAGCTATCTAACATTTAAAGAAGGTACAAAAACCTTGTTTACCGCCACGGGCTTTTTTGACCCTAAAGGCTTACTTTGGCGGGGAAGTATTAGTAAAAAACGAATAGGAGACTTATTGCCTTATGAATATGAACCTTAGAATACAGCCTTTGTAAAACAAACCTTAAAATATTGTTCTTTCCTTATTAATCAAAGATTACAAAATGAAATTTAAAAGTAAAAAAGACCCTTTGTTTACCACTTTAATACTAGTATTAAACCTATTCCTTATTGGAGTTGCATTTTCGAGATTGACTTTGGATCATATAGAAAAAGCTGATTATTGGGGGATAACCGTGATCCTAGCAGTAGTCGCATTATTATTTTGGATCCATTTCGGAACCTTTTATAAGCTGTCCAAAAACGAACTAACCTATAGAAGCGGTCCTATTAGTGGCAAAATACACATTAATAGAATAAAGGAAATCGTTAAAGGAAAAACACTTTGGGTTGGACTAAAACCTGCAACCTCTCGAAAAGGCTTGATTATTAAATACGATACGTACAACGAAATCTACATTAGCCCTAAAACTAACGAGCTGTTTATAAAGAAAATATTAGAAATCAATAATAATATTAAAATAACCAAATAAATTACTATCCCGTTAAAAAAATGCCCTGTACTGCATCACCCTAAAATCGAAAGTACTAAAATTGGGATTCTTTGCTTTTAATTGCTTGTATAAAGGCATACTCCCTATGGCTCTGTTGGCACTTCCCGATGCCGAAGTTAGAGATACTGTTTTTATAATGCGCTTGCTACTTTCATATTGTTTCTTTCCATCAGCCACAACCGACAATTCAAATTCATGTTTCCTCGGAATCTCATTAGAAACTACCTTTAACCCAATACCATACCCCTTAATATGCTTCCTGAAAAAGTATTCCGGTCCATTTTTACTATTACCCCCCGTAAACAGCAGCATATTTATATTAGGATACCGTCTTAAATAACCTATAACATCCCGTAGCTTAATATTTCGCATACCCAAATCCGATGCATCCATTTTGTCCCGTTCACAACTATCAACAATATCGCATACGCCTATTTTATGCTGTAATAAAAACTGCTTTCGCTGTTCTATTGCCTCTTTAGAATTATCATAACGTAAATTCAACCCATTAATAGCATCAATATACAACCATAACGAATTATAATAGCTCCCGTAGCAAAAATCGACATCCTTCTCCAAAAGATCACCAGTACTAAAACGCGGTGGTGGCAAGGTTCCCACGATCAATTTTTGAGTATCGGTATGAATAAATGGTTCGTATGGATGCTTATGAAAGAACATATTATCCTTGACTGCAATGCCTAATTTTTGTATTTTATTAGTTTGAACACAAAATACATTAAAAATGGGAAAAGGTGATAAAAAAACAAAACGCGGTAAAATTTACAGAGGTACTTTTGGTGTAAGGCGACCACGCATAAAAAAGAAAGTATCTATTGAAAATAAAATCAGTATCGACAATAAAGCTGAGGCCAAATAATCATTTAGCCCCACTAACTACCCTATATCTTGTAGCAACTTTTCTACCTGTACTATGGTATCCCTAAAAAGTCTTTTGTTCGGCTTAGTCATATTTTGGGACTCTGTATGGATCTCTTCCAGCAATAGCTTCGCATCCTGAGTTTTTTGCCTGTTCAATAAAAACTTTGCTAGCGTTAATCGTTCTTCATAAAAAGAATAACGTATATCAATGGCTCGCAAATTAGCTTCAGCCGCTTCGTAATTACCCAATTCATTTTGTGCCAATCCATACAAAAACTGTGTCCTCGACTTACTAAACTCTGGTTGATTCTTTATCTTCTCTACATACGCAATAACACTTTTATAATCTTGAATATTATAAAAAGCCTCTATTAACTTACCATAAACATAAAAATTGTTTTGCGAGATATCCTCCAAAACTTCCAAATAATGTGTGATAGCATTTTGGTTGTCCTGAATATCCAAATAAGCATCTGCCAAGTTTACCCTGTTTTGATACGTCTCAGAAAACTGAAGCCTATGCTCCAGATCCCTTATACGTTTGGTTGGATTAATAACCGATATAATGCCTTCTTGGATCTTCTCGGCATCACGCTTATTATATACTTGAGTTATAATATAAATTATGCTTCCTAGAACCGGAAGGAACAAAATAATAAAAAACCAATAATAAGAGTTCCTGTACCTATACGTATGGTATAAACAAAAACCCTGCAATGCTATTGTTAAGTAAAATATCACTGATTACATTTTAAGTTACCTTATAAAAACCAACTCGGTATCTGAAGACATAGGCTCACTAAAATTATACCCCTCATAGTTAAAGCCCTTTATATCGTCTATGGTTTGCGCATTGGTATCTATTACATAACGGGTCATATAACCTCGTGCTAATTTAGCAAAGGTCATAATGGTTTTATACTCACCATTCTTAAAATCCTTAAAATTGGCAGTAATAACCGGTACCTTTAAAGCTTTCCTGTCAATAGCCTTAAAATACTCGTTACTGGCCAGGTTTAAAAACAACTCATCATCTTCCAGCTCTTCATTTAAAGCCTTCGTTATGGTTGCTCGCCAAAACTCGTATAAGTTTTTATTCTTACCCACTGGGAATTTAGTTCCCATTTCCAAACGGTACGGCTGAATGAGATCGGCTGGTTTTAGCAAACCATACAACCCAGAAATAATACGCACAGTATTTTGCAGGATTTCTATCTTATCTTGTGGAATCGTATAAACATCCAACCCCCTATACACATCACCACTAAAAGCATAAACCGCTTGCCTTGCATTATCTGTAGTAAATGGTAGGCGCCATGCTTGATTACGTTGATAATTTAATTGTCCCAAAGCATCAGAAATATTCATAAGCTTCGATAAACTCTTAGCCGATTTCTTTTTTAGCAGTTTATTTAAACGCTCGGCCTGAGCCAAAAAACAAGCCTCGGTCGTTAAAGTTGTAGGTATTTTACTTTCTAAGTCAAGTGATTTTGCTGGAGACAGTACTAATTTCACACGTTTAAATTTTAATTGATTATATTTTGATTTCAAAACTGAGAGTATATGCAACTGCTCCACTCTCACCTTATTCCATTTACATTAAAAAAAACTAAATTACGATATTTCTTTTATTTCACCGTTTATAAAACTAAAGTTATAATCGCCTTTTATAATAAATCCCGATGTGAACGCTTCGTCTTGGGTTGGATACCATTTTTTAACTCCTTTGTTAATTAAAATAAACAACCCCATATCATTTCCCAGCGCGCAAAAACGTTGAAAATTACCATCAAAAACAGGAATGGTTTTTATAGAGTTAATCTTATTATAGATTGCTTCTATGTTTGTTGTAGCAATACCAATTTCACTAATCGATAAGACAGATGTCGACGAGAAGTTAGCCTCACCATTAAGCCCTAAGCCTTTCCTAGCGATAAACTCCATAATGTTCTTATCGGCATCATAAAAATAAATAGCCTTTGCATTCCAATCCTTAAAATCTACGATTAAGTTGTCACCATCAGGTAAGATTTCCACGCGCCTTTGCAACCATTGCAAAGCATCTTCAATTTTATTTGACGGTATATTGAAAGCCAAGTGCGAAGGCCTTACGCCTTCTTTGTATTGAAAAGACAATACACTATTCCCAAAATTGAAAGATATTTTGTCCGCAGAATCCAAGACCAATTCGAAATCTAAAATATTTCGGTAAAATTCTTTTTGTCTTTGAATATTGTTGGAAAAAAGTATGATTTCTTTTATTAACATATTCCAAATATAGTTTAGATCTCACAAAACTCTAAACTAATTGAGATGAAATAGTTTATATATAAAACCGTAACGAAAGGGTTTGTTTTCAGAAAACAACAATCAAACCTCTATTAAAAGTTCTTTACCATTAACCAATAACCAATTAACTACTCCATTTCCTGATGCCTAGCGTAGTTACGCCATTTCTCAATACACTGCTGTATATCCTCTGGAATAGACGAGTCGAATTGCATAAACTCGCCTGTTGTTGGATGTACAAACCCTAATGTTTTGGCATGCAAGGCTTGGCGTGGTAATACTTTAAAGCAATTATCCACAAACTGCTTGTATTTAGTAAAAGTAGTCCCCTTTAAAATCTTTTCCCCTCCATAGCGCTCGTCGTTAAACAAGGTATGCCCTATATGTTTCATATGTACCCGTATTTGGTGGGTACGTCCAGTTTCCAATTTGCAAGACACCAAAGTTACATAACCCAAACGTTCCAAAACTTTATAGTGTGTCACGGCTGGCTTACCCTTGTCCGCTTCATCTCCTAAAAATACCATGTTTTGAAGGCGGTTCTTTGGATGACGCCCTATGTTACCCTCTATCGTGCCCTCATCATCCTCTACATTCCCCCAAACAATTGCCACATATTCCCGCTCACTGGTTTTTTCGGCAAATTGCAATGACAAGTGCGTCATTGCCTGCTCTGTTTTTGCAATAACCAAAAGGCCACTAGTATCCTTATCAATTCTATGAACCAGGCCAGGGCGTTCGCTGGAATTGTTAGGCAAATTATCAAACCTGTAAATGAGTGCGTTAATAAGTGTTCCCGAATAATTACCATGCCCCGGGTGTACAACCATACCCGCTGGCTTGTTTACAACAAGTAAGGCATCGTCCTCATAGACCACATCGATATCTATATTCTCTCCTACCAACAAATTCTCATATGGCGGATGCGTAAACAACACCCTAATGGCGTCAAAAGGCTTTACTTTATAGCTAGGCTTTACGGGAACATCGTTAACAAAAATACTTCCGTTCTTAGCCGCTGTCTGAATTTTGTTTCTTGTAGCGTTCTCTACAAAATTCATTAAATACTTATCTATACGCAAAGGTGCTTGCCCTTTATCAACAGTAAATGCATGGTGTTCGTAAAGGTTATCCTCATCGGGCAGTTGTAGCGTATTATCTTCCATGTTAAGCTAAATTGTAAAACGTGTTTGTGCAACCCGCTTTAAGAATGTAATCGTTTCTATAAAAAATTAAGGCCTAACGCCATTACCAAGTACCAAATCGATTACAGATGTCTTTGGTAACAGGTCGCCAACGTGTATTTCCTTACCTTTATGCTGCATCTTTAATACAATATCCTTTCCAATATTGTCCTCATAACTTAGCTTCCCTACTTTTAACCCCAAAGCCTCTAACGTTGGTTTAGCCTGTCGCAGGGTACTTTCCAATAAATTCGGGACTTTCACCTTACGATAACCAGAAGGATTAAGCGTTATATAGATTTTTCGATTTTCCTTGACTTTAGTACCAGCAATCGGCTCTTGCTCTATCACCGAAAACTTGGGATAATCTGGATTGTAATTTGCCGAATCCTGGATCTGCATCACCAATTTATTTGTCTTTAACTCCAATTCAGCAACCTCAATGGACTTACCCGTTAAATCAGGGACAGTTTCAAACTTACCGTGGTTGGTCGACACGTTTAACCATTTTAATACAATAAAACACAGCACGACCACTGCAACAACGGCCAATAAAATTTGTTTCAAGAACGTTTTGCTTACAATAAATTTAATAATGCTCATCTATAGAATTTTCAGTAAGGCAAATATATAAAAACAGAACTGCTTTTTCTTTTGCCATTTATATGATATTTTAGCTTAACTAATATTAGATACGTTTTATTGCAAACTTTAGACTAATTTGAGTGTTAATTATTTAGATATTAATGTGAGGGCTTAGCGGGTGCATACGTTCTCAATTTTATAATTAATTTATTATCAAATAATTATCAAAACTTCAACGAATGAAAAAAAATATTGCCATCATCATGGGAGGCTATTCCAGCGAATATGAAATCTCCCTTAAAAGCGGAAACGTTGTTTATGAAACATTAGACACGTCTAAGTACAAAGCCTATCGCATTCATATCTTTAAGAACAAGTGGGTATTCGTCGATGCCAATAACAAGGAGTACCCTATCAATAAAGATGACTTTTCCATACAACTAGATAACGAAAAAATTACGTTCCATTGTGTGTTCAACGCCATACACGGTTCACCAGGAGAAGATGGCTTTATGCAAGGCTATTTCGAATTACTCAACATACCCCACACCAGTTGCGGCATGTACCAGGCCAGTTTAACCTTTAACAAACGCGACTGTTTAAGTGTGCTAAAGCCTTATGGCATTAAAACAGCTACATCCTTTTACATTAACCTAGGAGATACCATTGACGAAACTACCATTGTAAATAAAGTAGGTCTTCCTTGTTTTGTAAAAGCCAACAAAGCAGGAAGCAGTTTTGGTGTAACCAAAGTCTACAAAAAAGAAGAACTAAAAGCAGCAATCGACACGGCTTTTAAAGAAGATGATGAAATTATTATCGAATCCTTTTTAGACGGCACCGAAGTATCCGTTGGCGTTATAACCTATAAAGGCGAAACCAAAGTATTACCCATTACCGAAATAGTAAGTGACAACGATTTTTTTGACTACAAAGCAAAATACTTAGGCCAATCAAAAGAGATCACGCCCGCCCGACTTTCTAAAGTGCAAGAAGAAAAAGTAACTGTATTGGCAAAAAAAATATACGAAATCCTAAAAATGAAAGGCTTTTCCAGAAGCGAATTTATCTTTAAGGACGACGAACCCCACTTACTCGAAATCAATACCGTTCCCGGTTTAACCAAAGAAAGTATTTTACCCCAACAAGCAGCCGTTGCAGGCATCCCCCTAAACGAGCTGTTTAACAATGCTATTGAAGAGGCTTTACGCGATAATCGAGATTTAAATGCTACGAAGCTTGCCTAAAAATCAAAAAATAATACCCTATAAATGCCTTGTGTGATTGCACCAAGGCAGTTTACCAATAAAAATCGTAATTTTAAACAGTAATATTCAGTAAAACAAGCCCCACATTGCCCTACCCTCTGTGGCCAACCTATTATAACGAATAAACACTATGAAGCGAGCTATCTTTCCCGGATCTTTCGATCCCTTAACCTTGGGGCACTACGACATCATTAAGCGTGGTGTTACCCTATTCGATGAAATTATTGTGGCCATAGGCGTGAACTCCGACAAAAAATACATGTTTACACTCCAAGAACGCAAACGCTTTATAGAAGAAGCCTTTAAAGACGAGACAAAAATAAAAGTAACTACCTACCAGGGATTAACGGTAGACTATTGTAAAGAGATAGGGGTCGATTTTATATTACGCGGACTAAGGAATCCGGCCGATTTTGAATTCGAAAAAGCCATTGCACATACCAATCGTGACCTGGCTCCTATTGAAACCGTATTTTTATTAACATCGGCAGACACCTCGTATATCGCCTCTTCCATTGTTCGCGATGTTATTAGAAATCATGGCGACTACACCAAGTTAGTCCCCAAAAGTGTACGTATTAAATAATGTGGACTTCCTATATTAGACTGGACACAAAGAAGAGAGAATATGCTTGCTAGTTATTAACTTAGCAAATATG